>QMLK01000027.1 GCA_003646705.1 Deltaproteobacteria bacterium
AGATAGGGGTAGGCCTCATAGGCTTCGGGACGGTGGGGACGGGGGTTGTACGACTCCTCCTGGAGAACGCCTCCCTCTTGGAGGAACGCATAGGCCTCAGGCTCAAGCTCAGGAGGATCGCTGATCTGGACATCGAGAGGGATCGGGGGGTGAAGATCCCACGGGAGATCCTGACCACTGACGCCCTCCAGGTGATAGAGGACCCGACGGTGGACATTGTCGTGGAGCTCATCGGCGGGATCGAACCGGCCAAGAGCTTCATCTTACGAGCCCTGGAGTTGGGCAAACCCGTGGTCACCGCCAATAAGGCCCTGTTGGCCCAACACGGAAAGGAGCTCTTCGAGAAGGCGCAGCAGAAGGGGGTCCCCATAGGCTTTGAGGGGAGCGTAGGGGGAGGGATCCCCGTCATCAAGGCCCTCAGGGAGGGGCTGGTGGCCAACAGGATAGAGGTGATCCTCGGCATCCTCAACGGCACGTCCAACTACATCCTCACCAAGATGACAGAGGAGGGAAAGAACTTCGAGGAGGCCCTTCGAGAGGCCCAAAGGCTGGGCTATGCAGAGGCAGATCCCAGCCTGGACGTGGAGGGCACGGACGCCGCCCATAAGCTGACCATCTTGGCGTCGCTGGCCTTTGGGACCTGGGTCGACCTCGACTGGGTCTACGTGGAGGGGATCAGCCACCTCAGCCCCCTGGATATCGAGTTCAGCAAGGAGTTCGGCTACAGGATCAAGCTCCTCGCCATAGCGAAGAGGGGAACGGAGGGATTGCAACTGCGGGTCCACCCCACCATGATACCGGCCGAGCACCTCCTGTCCCAGGTAAAGGGCGTCTACAACGCCATCTACTTGGCCGGGGACGCCGTCGGCCCCACCCTCCTCTACGGCCAAGGGGCAGGGGCCTTGCCCACGGGCAGCGCCGTGGTGAGCGATTTGGTTCAGGTGGCAACCAGGGGCGACCACGGTCTCCTCCCCTTCGACCTGGACCGAAGCCCCCCCCTCAAGGGGATAGAGGAACTCCGCTGTCCCTATTACCTGCGTTTTACCGCTGTGGACCGCCCCGGGGTCCTGTCCAAGATCTCAGGGATCTTGGGGGAAAACGACATAAGCATCGCCTCCGTCATCCAGAAGGGACGGACTCGCACCGGGGCGGTGCCCATCGTGATGATGACCCATGAGGCGGTGGAGAGGAACGTACGCCGAGCCCTTGAGGCTATCGATTCCCTCGACGTGATAAGGGATTCCACCAAGCTCCTGCGGGTGGAACCGATCGCCCTTTAGTTGGCCTTCGCCCTCCTCTTGGCAGGGGGCTTCTTCCACGAGCTCGCATACCTAAGGTTGCACTTGGGGCACCGAAAATAGTACCGAAGGAGCCCTTCGGCCTCCTCTTCCTTCACGATCTGCGCCTTGGAATAACAGAGGGGACACGCTTGCACCTTCTCCAGATACATCCCTCGCCCTCCTTGTCTTGATCGGGGAAAGGGTATCGGCCTCAGGCCCCCTCTGTCAAGGAGAGATGGGGCCTTGACAGACCTCCAGGAAGGCCTCCACCACCTCTGGATCGAACCAACTGCCGGACCTCTCCTTGATGAACTGCAGGGCTCGGTGGCGGTCGAAGGCCCCGCGATAGGGCCTCTCTGCGGTCAGGGCGTCGTAGACGTCCGCCACGGCGAGGATGCGGGCCTCAAGGCATATGGACGGGCCCGCAAGTCCTCGTGGATACCCGCTGCCGTCGAAACGCTCGTGGTGTTGCAGGATCACGGGTACGGCGACCCTATAAGGGGCAAAGGGCTCCAGGAGCTGCGCCCCTACATAGACGTGTTCCCTTATGAGCTCCCTCTCGGCTTCGGTCAAGGGCCCGGTCTTGTTGAGCAACTTCGGACCCACGGCGAGCTTGCCGATGTCGTGCAGGAGGGCCCCCATCTTGAGCCCCCAAAGCTCCCCAGGGGATAGCTCCATGGCCCGGCCGATCTGAAGGGCCAGCCTGGTGGTCCGATCCGAATGGCCAAAGGTCCACGGAGAGGTGGCCTCCAGCACGTAGACCAAAGACGAAAGGGCGCTGCCGTTGAACCGCTCGATAAGGGGGCGTATCTGTAAGAGGACCTCTTCTACCTTCGGTCTATAAAGTCCTCCCTTCCTCCCCCCACAACTGATGTCCATATAACCTCCCCTCCTCAGCCCTAAATCTTCCCCTCCTTTTTCGGTTGAGCAATTAACGTGCCATAACAGATCCCTTGATCTTCCTTTACAGAATCCCGCCCCGCGCCAAAAAGGGGCAAGGGAGGTAAAATTTTTGTCCGCCCCGAGCGTTGCCAAACGGGGGCCGATCTGCTAATAAGAAGGCGGTACATATCCTTAAAGGGGGAGACGATGGAGGAGCGGTTGAGCAATTTGAAGAAGTTCGAAGACGAAGTTTACAGATGCATGAAGTGCGGCTTCTGCATGTACTTCTGCCCGGTGTATCGGGAGACCTATCAGGAACCCTATGTGGCTCGAGGCAGGAACGTCTTGGCCATGGATCTTCTGGAGGGGGAATCCTTCGACTGGAGACACTTGGAGAAACGTTACAGTATGTGCCTCACCTGTAATCGCTGTGCCCAATTTTGTCCGGCGAAGGTCGACGTGGCCACCATAACGCTGGCGGCCAGGGCTGATATCGTGCAGGAGAAGGGCCTCCCCCTTTGGAAGAAGGTCCTTTACAGAGGTCTCATCAACCGAAGGGGGCTCTTCGGAAGGGTCTTGAAGGGGGCCTCGAGGTTCCAGAGGCTGTTGCCGAGGACCCAGGGCAAGATACGCCACCTCCCCACCTTCCTATCGGGACTGGGGAAGGGTCGCCAGATCCCGGAGATAGCCGAGAGGTTCCTGAGGGAGAGGCTTCCGGAGGTGAGTTCCCCCCCAGAGGGGGTGGAGCGACGCATGAGGGTGGCCTACTTCGCCGGCTGTGGTACCGATTACATATTCCCCGAGGTAGGGGTGAAGCTGGTCGACTTCCTCACCCGTCAGGGGGTGGAGGTGGTCTTCCCCAAGGATCAGGGTTGCTGCGGCATGCCGGTGATGGGCAGTGGAGACTTTGCCTTGGCCAGGGAGCTGGCCGACAGGAACGTAGCGATCTTCGAGAAACTCGACGTCGACTACATCGTTACGGCCTGCGCTACCTGCGGCTCCGCCATGAAGGAGGGCTACCTCACCTTCTTGGCCGACACGGAGGAGCGGAGGAGACGGTACGAGGAGTTCGCCAAGAGGGTCAAGGACTTCAACGAATTCGTCATCGACATCCTGAAGCCCCCTCCGGAGGCCTTCTCCACCGAACTCCCCGAAGGCACCAAGGTGACCTACCACGACCCCTGCCACTTGGTGCGTTACCAGAAGATCACGGCCCAGCCCCGAGCGATCATAAAGGCCTTACCAGGGGTGGAGTTCGTGGAGATGGCCGAACCTGACCGCTGTTGCGGCATGGGTGGGGCCTTCAACATCGAACACTACGAACTCTCCAAACAGATAGCCCAGCGGAAGATGGACGCCATCGCCGACACAAGGGCCGACGTGGTGGTCACCGCCTGTCCGGGTTGCATGATACAGCTCATAGATCAAACCATCCAGCGGGGCATGCCCCAGAGGGTGATGCACGTAGTGGAACTGCTGAAATAGCGGATCTCGGGACCTAAGACCCTACCCTTGCAGTAAAAGTCTTGCTTTTTTCCCCTCACAATACTATAAAAAAGAAAATTTTCACATTAGGAGGGGCAGTTGAAGGCTACAAAGGTTCCTGAGGCAACTATTAGGCGACTCTCCACTTACACCCGTTACCTCAAGGAGCTGGAGGAGCAGGGGGAAACGGTGGTCTCCTCAGCGCAGTTGGCCAAGGCCTGCGGCGTCAACCCTGCTCAAGTGCGGAAGGATCTGGCCTACTTCGGCGAGTTCGGCATCCGCGGGGTGGGATACTACGTCAAGGACCTATACGAGGATTTGCGCAGGATCTTGGGATTGAACCGCGAGTGGCGTCTGGCCATCATCGGCATAGGGAACCTGGGGACAGCTCTGTTGAACTTCAAGGACTTCCTGAAGGAGAACTACAAGATAGTGGCCGCCTTCGACATAAAACCGGAGGTAGTGGTGGGGAGGGTGGCCGAAAAGGCGGGAAAGCCGGCCGAGATCCTCCACCCCGACCGTCTCAAGGAAGTGGCGAAGGAGAGGAAGATCGACATAGCCATCATCACCACCCCTCCCTCTGAGGCCCAGAAGGTGGCCGATCAAGTGGTGGAGGCCAACATCAGGGGGATCCTCAACTTCACCCCCGCCCAGTTGAAGGTCCCGAGGGGCTTCATCGTCAAGAACGTCTACTTCACCACCATCCTGGATAACCTCGTCTACCTGCTGCAGTCCAGGAGGAGATGAAGGTGGAAAAAGTGAGGGCCAGGGTCAGGGTGAAGGGGCTGGTCCAGGGGGTCTTCTTCCGGTACAACACCCGCGAAAGGGCAAGGGAGCTGGGTGTAACTGGGTGGGTGAGGAACGTGCCCGACGGCAGTGTAGAGTGTGTGATCGAGGGGGACAAGGAGAAGGTCGAGGACCTCATCAAGTGGTGTCATCACGGGCCTCCGGGGGCCCATGTGGAGGCTGTGGAGGTCAGCTGGGAGGATTACAGGGGCGAGTTCGCCGACTTCAGCGTCCGTTATTGAGCCTTACCTCTTCGGGAACGGCAGTTTCTCCTTCACAACCTTTTCGTAACCCTCCAGTTGTTCCCCGATCTCTATCGCCTCTTTGCCCATCTTCTTGAGGAACTTCCCGCCCCCTACGTAGACGAAGAGGAAGGCGAGGACGATCCCCACTATCACTCCGATCAAAAAGGCCCGCATCTGTCCCCTCCAAGGACTTCTACCCGAGGATAAGGACTATGTCGAAGGAAATCAAGGCAGAGATCCTCCTTTATTGACAGATGCCAAGAGAGGTGTTACTTTCTACCGAGTCTTTTATCCTCAGGAAGAGAGGTCTTCGTCCTTTGGCTGAAAGGAAGACGGTCCATTTAGGTGTCTCCGATTTCCCCGCCACCCAATTCTTCCTCCACCTCTCCAAGGGCACGAGGTACTTCCTCAAGGGGGAGTTCGAAAAGGCCATAGAGGAATGGGAGGCCGCCCGCAGGCTCAGGCCCGAGCTGGTCAAGCTCAAGAGCATGCCCGGGAGCATCCTCTTCCGAGGGAACCTCGGCCAAGTGCCGCTGCTCGGTCTCCTCTACACCGTCTACTCCAACGCCCAAACAGGGGTGGCCATCGTCAGGAGCGAGTACGCCTTCAAGGAGATCTTCTTCAAGGAGGGCTGGATCGTCTTCGCCAGGACCACCCGCTCCGAGGAACGGCTCGGCAACTTCATGGTGAAACGGGGGATGGTGTCGCGAGAGGGGATGGAGCGCATCGCCTTTGAGGCCAAAAGGGAGAACAAACGTCTCGGGGAGTACCTGGTGGAGAAGGGCCTCATCTCGGAGAGGGAGTTGCGGGAGATCCTCGACTTCCAGATCAAGGAGATCCTCTGCGATCTCTTCACGTGGCGCGAGGGGGAGTTCTACTTCGCGGAGAAGGAGATAGAGGAAAGGGACGTGGTGGTGAGTTACACGCCCCTTGACATCGCCCTCATGGCGGCCAGGCGGGCCCTTGACCTGTCCGCCTTTCGGAAGATAGTGCCCCACAACCGCGTGATCTTCCGAGTGGCCCCCCATATCGAGGCAGACAAAGAGAAGGTGATGGAGAAGCTGGACGCCAATGAGCGCTTCATCTTCTCCCTGATAGACGGCAGCAGGAACGTCGAACAGCTCATCCGTTACAGCGGCAGCGACGAGGCCTCCGTGCTTGAGATCTTGAGGCGCCTCCTCTCCATGGGCTTCATCACAAAGTCGAGGGACATAGGGATCTACGAGGATCCGGAGTTCCGAGGACTGCACGAGTTGATCCGCATCCTCTCGGACCTGCTCACCTTCTTGCTCCGCTCCACTTACGCTGAAATAGGGAAGATGACCGACGGCCTCATCGGGAAGGTCCTGAAGGCCTTGCGAGAAGACCACAGGGAGATCTTCTCTGGGGCCCTCTCCTCCCAGGGGGTCAAAGCTCAGGTGATCCTCCGAAACCTGGGCCCTCTGCTCATCTCCGAGGAGCGGCGCTACCTCTTCATCGAGGCCTTTTACGAACTCCTGTCTCAACTCCTCGAAGGGATCCGAGGCATCCTAGGGGGAGATTGGACCAGGAGGGCGGTTCACGAACTGCATCGATACAGGGCGGAGGTCCAGAAGTTGCCCCCTACCACCCAACGGAGGAAGGTGGTCTCCCTCATCGATAAATTGATAGGGCTTTACGGATGACCTTTGGCCCCAAAAACAGCATCAGGAGGTCGTCGTGAAGGTAATCGCTCCTGAGATAGTCCTCTTGATCTTTGTGATGATAGCTGTGTACCTCATCATTATCGCCGTCTTCCTCTACGCGAGGAACAAGTACAAGGGCGGTGTGATAGAGAAGGTGATAAACCTCATCATCTGGACGGTGGGCTTCCTCTTGGTGGCCGACGTCGCCCTCTTCCTCTCCACCAGCTACGGATGGCACGTGGCCTACTCGGCCCACGTAGTGTTTAAGATCATCGCCATGGTCTGCCTCTCCATAGGCGGGTTGAAGTTCTTCGTAAAGTGAGGGATGAAGCTCTTAGAGGGCCTCTACGTCTATCCGTGGCTCAACCCCTACGAGAACAACGCCAACTCCTACCTCCTGGTGGGTCAAGTCACCACCTTGGTGGACGTTGGACACCTCCGTTTTGTCCCCGAACTCCTGAGGCAGATGGAAAGGGACGGCCTCTCCCCCAAGGCTGTGTCCCTGCTGCTGTCCACCCACCTGCACCCGGATCACCACGAGGGCATCGGGGCCTTTCAAGGGGACTCGGTGATGGTGGCCTTCCATCGGGAGGAGGAAGGGGCCATGAAGGAGTACAGTTACTCCATGTACCAACTGGCGGGCTTCAAACCCCCTTCGGTCGAGGCCACCTTCTACCTGCAGGAGGGAGATCTGATCCTGGGGGAGGACCGTTGGGAGGTGATCCACACCCCCGGCCATTCCCCCGGCTCCCTCTGTCTCTACTGCCCCAGTAAGCAGGTGCTCATCACAGGGGACGTCCTCTTCTACCAAGGGGTGGGCAGGACAGATCTACCCGGAGGGGACCCCCAGGCCCTCGCGAAGAGCATCAGACGTCTGAAGGCCTTGGAGGTGGAGTATCTTCTACCCGGGCACGGCGACATCCTCGTCGGCAGGGATGCCGTGCGGAGGAACTTCCTCTGGATAGAGCAGATGGTCCTCCCCTATCTGCTCTGAGCCTACCGCACCGGGCTCCCTGGGGGGACCTCCTCCACGGGCTGAAGGAGGACCGGCCTGCCCTCGACGTCCACCGCCAGGATCATCCCCTGACTCTCCACCCCGCGGACCCTCCTCGGCTCCAGGTTGACCACCACGGGCATCTCCTTCCCCACCAGCTCTTCGGGCCGATAATGGGGAGCGATGCCCGCCACCACCTGTCGCCTCTCGTCCCCGAGGTCGATCAGCAGATGGATCAACCTGTCGGTGCCCTGGACCCTCTCGGCGGCCAAGACCCTGCCCACGCGGATGTCCAGCCTCTTGAACTCCTCGAAGGATACCCTCTCCTTCATATCCCTATGCTCGCCCCTCCGTCGATGAAGAAGACCTGACCGGTGATGTAATCGGACTCCGGGCTGGCGAGGAAGAGGTGGAGTTCGGCCACCTCCTCGGGCTTACCGAAGCGGCCCAAGGGGATCCTCCTCAAGGCCTCCTCCTTCACCTTCTCCGGAAGGCCCGCCGTCATCGGTGTCTCGATGAACCCAGGGGCTATGCAGTTGACGCAGATCCCGGCCCGGGCGAACTCAAGGGCTAAGGTCCTGGTGAGGCCGATGATCCCGGCCTTGGAGGCCGAGTAGTTGGCCTGGCCCAGGTTGCCCCTCACGGCCACCGAGGCGGTGTTGACGATCTTGCCGTATCGCTGCCTCCTCATGGGACGGAAGGCCGCCTGGGAACAGAGGAAGGTCCCCTTGAGGTTCACCTCCACCACCAGGTCCCAATCCCCCTCGGTCATGCGCACGGCGAGGTTATCCCTGGTGATGCCAGCGTTGTTGATCAGGATGTGAAGGCCCCCACACTCCTCCTCCACCCTCTTCACCATCTCCTCCACCTCTGCTCTGTCCCTGACGTCGACCCCCAAGGACAAGGCCCTGCCCCCTCTCTCCTTTATCTCGGAGGCCACCCGCTCGGCGGCGGCGCGATCGACGTCGGCGACGACCACGAAGGCCCCTTCCCGGGCGAAGCGCCTGCAGACTGCCGCCCCTATGCCGCTTCCCCCTCCCGTGACCAAGGCCACCTTCTCCCTGAGTCGCATCGGTCCCTCCTTTTTGCGGGCAAATCTAACGAGAGGGGGGAGAAAAATCAAGCCTTGGGCTATAATGGCCCCGTGCAGCTGCGCACAAGGGCCATAGGCATCTTCGACTCAGGGGTGGGGGGGCTCACCGTCCTCAAAGAGGTGGCACGCCTGCTGCCCTCCGAGGACATCCTCTACCTCGGGGATACGGCCAGGGTCCCCTACGGGACCCGCTCCGAGAGGACCATCCTGAAGTACTCCCTCAAGAACGCGGCCTTCCTCCTCCGTCTGGGGATAAAGTTGTTGGTGGTGGCCTGCAACACCTCCTCGGCCGTCAGCCTCCCCGCCCTCCAGAGG
>QMLK01000028.1 GCA_003646705.1 Deltaproteobacteria bacterium
AGGCGAATGCTCGAGGAACCGATACCGGACAGATATATACCCCCCATAGGGGAGGATCTTGGGTCGATGTTGGACGACTATTATGAACTCAGGGGCTGGGATGTGACTTCAGGAATACCGAGAGAAGAAAAACTGAGGGAGTTGGGGTTGGATTTCGTCATAGAGGATTTGAAGGACCTAAAGAGAGGTAATTAGGGTTAAAGATTTCTTATGACCTCGAGAAAAAAGCGCCTTTCCCTGAGATATGTCGGTCATATAGCCTTTCTGACGGGTAAGTCCCGTGAGGCGGTAGAACTCGACGAAACGGAGGACATCTCAGACCTCATCGCTAGATTGGACGAGAGGTATCCAGGGCTGAAGGACCTCTTCATGCCAAAAGGGGGGGTCTTCAACTCGAGAACGGGGATACTCGTGAGGAGGGCGGGGCAGCCCACCTTCTCCGTGATCGATGAAGGGGAGAGGGTCGAAGACGGCGATATCATCACCCTTTGGTGAAGGAGGCCGAAGATGGCAAAGCCGGAAATAGAGTTCTGCGATCCGGAGGTCAACTTCCAGTGGAGGCCTGTTGAGGGGAGCGTCCCGGGGATCTACGAGAAGATCCTCAGCAGGGACCCCGAGACGGGCAACTACACCCGTCTGCTCAAGTTCCTCCCCGGGGTCAGGACATCCGAGGTCCTCGTCCACGACTTCTGGGAAGAGGTCATCATCTTGAAGGGTGAGCTGGTCGATCTGGGAAAGGACGAGACATACGGCGAGGGCTTCTACGCGTGCCGCCCCCCGGGGATGAAGCACGGGCCGTACTTCGTCCCGCGGGGCTGTATCACCTTCGAGATCCGCTACTATAAGTAGAGCCAGCCCTCCTTCAGGAAGGGGAAGGCCTTGAAGACAGTCCCTTTCACCTTAGAGACCAAGGATGGCCGGAGGGGCCTCGATTTCCCCGTCAGACGCATGGTCAATGCGGGTTATTCAGGCAGGGATCAGCAGGAGGTCAGAAGACACATAGAGGAGCTCAGAAGGGAAGGGATCCCAGCACCGGAGAGCACCCCCACCCTTTACCCCGTGATCACCGATCTTCTGACCCTCCAGGAGGAGATCGAGGTCGTCGGAGACAGGACCTCGGGGGAGGCGGAGTTTGTACTGCTTGTGGGGGATGAGGGCTGTCTTGTGGGCGTCGGCAGCGATCACACGGACCGGGAACTGGAGACGGTGGACATCACGAAGGCGAAACAGGTCTGCCCCAACGTCATGGGCCCCAAGGTCTGGTCGCTCGATGAGGTGCAGGACCACTGGGATGCCCTGGTCCTGCGCAGCTGGGTCTCAGAGGGAGGGCAACGGACCCTTTACCAGGAGGCCGCTCTAGAGGCCCTCCTGCCGCCACGGGAGCTGATGGCCTTCGTTCGCTCGAGGCTCAAGGACGGCCGACTGGAGGGGATGGTGATCTTTTCGGGCACGGTCTCCATCCTGACGCCTGAGATCATATATGGGGACTCTTTCGAGGTGGAGCTCGAGGACCCAGTGCTGGGCAGGAGGCTTTCGTGCCGCTACAGGGTCAAGCGCCTCGATTACCTTTTCTGAGGGGGGACATGCGTCTGGCATGCATCCAGATGGAGGTCGGGGACAGGGACAAGGCGGCCCATCTGGCCCATGCTGAGGAGCTCCTCCTCGAGGCTAAGGGGGCGGACCTGGTGTTGCTGCCCGAGATCTGGAACATCGGCTACTTCTCCTTCGACAGGTACGAAGGGGAGAGCGAGACCCTGGAGGGGGAGACCGTCCATTTGATCTCCGCAATGGCCAGAAGGCTCGGGGCCTATATCCTCGGGGGGAGCATGGTGATCCGGAGGGAGGGCAAGCTATACAACACCAGCCTCCTCTTCGACCCGAAGGGCCAGATCCTCGCGACCTACGACAAGATCCACCTCTTCGGCTACGGCTCCAGGGAGAGCCAGCTGCTGAGCCGGGGAGAGAGGGTGGTTGTAGTGAAGACGGCCCTTGGCACCTTCGGCCTTTCGACCTGCTACGACCTGAGGTTCCCCGAGCTTTACAGGAAGATGATGTACGACGGCGCCGAGGTCTTCCTGGTGGTGGCTGCCTGGCCCTATCCACGGCTTGAACACTGGATCATGTTCAACCGCATAAGGGCTGTGGAGAATTGTGCCTTCCTCGCCTCGGCCAACTGCGTAGGGGTGAATCGAGGGGTGCGCCTTTGCGGACACAGCATGATCGTCGACCCCTGGGGGGTGATCATGGCCAGCGCCGGTGACGAGGAGACCATCATCTGGGCGGACCTCGACATCGAAAAGGTCCATCAGGTCAGGGCTGAGTTTCCGGCCCTGCGCGACATCGTATTTCGGGTTTAAGACCCAGCGGAAGGACAGGGGGAGGATCATGGCAAACCTTGAGGTGGAGTTCTGCGGTCTGGCCTTCAAGAACCCCATCGTCGTCTCCTCCATAGAGCCCACCAACAGCCTCGAGGGGCTCAAGAGGTGTGTGGACGCGGGGGCCGCCGGGGCCGTGGTGAAGACGATAACCGACATGCCTCAGCTTGCCGCCCTCACAAGACACGCCAAGTACGCCATCCTCGACCAAGAAGGGAAGGCCATCGGGGGCAAGGTCCCGAGGTCCTACGTCTTCTACAGCCGTTCCGGCTATTCCACAAGGCCGTACCGCGAATGGGCCAAGCCCCTGAGGGAAGCCCAACGTTACGCCGAGGACAACGGCGCCCATATCATCGGCAGCGTAGGGGCTGGCACCGTGGACGGATGGATCGAGATCGCAGGGATGATGGAGGACTGCGGCCTCAGGATGATCGAGCTCAACTTCGGCTGCCCCCATCCCTCCCTCATGGAGGGGACTAGGGCGGGGATGCTGCTGGGGCAGGACCCGGAGCTTGCGGCCGAGATCACCTCGAGGGTCGCAGAGGCGGTGAAGATCCCGGTGATCGTCAAGCTCACCCCCCAGGTGAAGGACGTGGTGGAGATCGCTCAAGCGGTCAAGGAGGCCGGGGCCTCAGGGGTCACGGTCATCAACCGCTATGTGGGCTTTGCGGTCGATATCGAGAGGGGACGGCCCTGGATCGGCGGCCCCGCTGGCGTGGGGGGGCCCTGGGTGAGGTTCCTGACCCTCAGGTGGGTCCACGAGATCTATACGAAGGTGGGGATCCCCATCGCCGGCACCAACGGGATCTACGACTGGCGTGAGGCCGTGGAGTTCCTCATGACCGGTGCTCGCCTCATGGAAGTGGGCTCTGTCCTGATGCTGAAGGGCTACGGACACATAGAGAGGATCCTCTCCGGACTCCGCACCTTCATGGAGGAACACGGCTACGAGAGCGTGGAGGCCATGATCGGCGTGGCCTCAAGGAGGTCGAAGGACTATTCACAACTGCTCAAGGCCGAAAGGACCCACGCCGTTGTGGACCACGAGAGATGCAACAGGTGTTGGCGTTGCGTCGAGTCCTGCTTCTACGGCGCCATGGAGAGGGCAGAGGAGGAGGTGATCACGCGGTCCGAACTCTGCATCGGCTGTGAGCTCTGCTACAACGTCTGTCCTACGGGGGCGATCTACTTCGAAGCCAGTTAACCCTTGTATCTTTGTTCCATCTCCATTATCCGCGGCAGGCCTATTATCTCGTTGAACTCCCCCCACGTTACGAATTTGTCCATCAAGGCCTCCGTCGACCCCTCCTCTCTCAACACCCTTAAGGCCTCGCTGACGGCCTTTGTGGTCGCCCATAGGGTCGTCAGCGGGAAGGCTATCAACTTGAAACCGATCTCTTCGGCCTGCTGGGCAGTGAGGATGGGGGTCTTTCCCCCTTCGATCAAGTTGACGATGAGGGGTTTGTCTATCTCCTCGACCGCCCTCTTCATCTGTTCCACGTCCTCGTACGCCTCGATGAAGATGAAGTCGGCCCCTGCTTCGCTGTAGAGCTTTGCCCGTCGCAGGGCCTCATCGAAGCCGTGGGTGGCGATGGCGTCACATCGGGCCCCTACCACGAAGTCCGGGTCCTCTTCGTCCCTCGCGTCTATTGCAGCCCTTATCTTGGAGACCATCTCATCGGCTGAGATGACCTGCTTGCCCGCCAGGTGGCCGCACCTCTTGGGCCAGACCTGATCCTCTATGAACAGCCCCGCAGCCCCCGCCCTGATGTATTCCTTGACCGTCCTGTAGACGTTTATCGCGTTCCCATAACCCGTATCTGCGTCCGCCAAGACCGGGATGCGGACCGCCCTGGCTATCGACTGGACCCTGTCGCACATCTCCTTGAAGCAGACCAGCCCCACGTCCGGCTGCCCCAGGAGGCTGGCTGCCACCCCGTAGCCGGTGTGGGTTATCACCTCGAAGCCGGCCCTCTCGGCCAATATGGCGGTCAGGGCATCGTAGACACCCGGCAAGACTATCGCCCCTGGCTGCTTCAGCAGATCCCTGAACTTGGTGGTATTCTTCTCCTTCACCGCTCACCTCCTGACTTCAGGATCTGTCTTGCGTATTCGATCAGGCCCCCTGCTGATATTAGCCCCTTTATGAAGTCGGGATATGGGGCGGCCTTAAACACCATGCCCTTGCTCAGGTTCGTTATTTCTCCCGAGGAGAGATCAACCTCAAGTTCATCCCCTGTCTCGGTGTTGTCCACAGCCTCGGCACACTCCAAGACAGGAAGCCCTATATTTATCGCGTTGCGGAAGAAGATCCTGGCGAAGCTCTTGGCTATCACACAGGAAATACCCGCTCCCTTTATGGACAAGGGGGCGATCTCTCGAGAGGAACCGCAGCCGAAATTGGAAGTCGCTACGATGATGTCCCCTCTGCGCACCTTCTGTGCAAAGGATGGATCGATGTTCTCCATGCAGTGCCTTCCCAGCTCGACGGGATCTCGCAAATTTGCATAGCGAGCAGGGATAATGGCGTCGGTGTCTATGTTGCTTCCGTATTTGTGGACCCTCCCCCTTATCATGGTTTGGCCACCTCCTCGGGATGACAGATCTCGCCCGTTACAGCACTGGCAGCTGCAACAGCGGGGTTTGAAAGGAATATCTCTGCCTCTGGGCTTCCCATCCTCCCTACGAAGTTGCGATTCGTCGTGGAGATACACCTCTCGCCGGAAGCGATGATGCCCATGTGACCCCCTACACATGGGCCACAGGTGGGTGTACTCACTACAGCCCCTGCCTCGAGGAAGACCTCTATTAAGCCCTCCCTGACCGCCTGGAGAAAGACCCGCTGCGAGCCGGGAATGACTATACATCGCACCCTGGGATGGACCCTTCTCCCCCTGAGGACTTCGGCACAGAGCCTCAGATCGTCCAGGCGACCGTTGGTGCAGCTCCCGATCACCGCCTGGTCTATCCTGAGACCCGCCACTTCGCTCACCGGTTTCACATTGTCGGGCGAATGGGGCAGCGATATCTGGGGCTCGAGGGAAGAGGCATCGATCTCGATTGTCTGCGCATATTCTGCGTCAGGGTCGGATTCGTATGCCGTAAAGGCCCGCTCAGCCCGCGCCCTTACATAGTCAAGGGTCCTGTCATCCACGCGAAAGACCCCGGCCTTTGCCCCAGCCTCTACGGCCATATTCGCCATGGTAAACCTCTCGTCCATCGTCAACGCATCCACAGCATCCCCTGTGAACTCCATCGCCGAGTACAAAGCGCCGTCGACACCGATTTGACCTATGGTGTAGAGGATCAAGTCCTTGCCCGTCACCCACTTGGAGGCTTTGCCACAGTAAAGGAACTCGATGGTAGGCGGGACCTTCAGCCAGACTTCGCCTGTGGCCATGGCAAAGGCGATGTCGGTGGAGCCCATCCCCGTGGCGAAGGCCCCCAGGGCCCCATATGTACAGGTATGAGAGTCGGCCCCGACCACCAGGTCACCGGGCAGGACGAGGCCCATCTCCGGCAGGACGACGTGTTCTATCCCCACGTTCTCCAAATAGATCAATCCTTGTGCCTGGGCAAATTCACGGAGGCGCTTGACCTGCTCCGCCGTGGCGATGTCCTTGTTCGGGACGAAGTGATCCATTACGAAGACCACCTTTTTGGGGTCGAAGACCCCCTCTACGCCGATCTTGCCGAATTGATCCACAGCTATTCCGGCGGTGAGGTCGTTGGCCATCACCAGGTCCACCTTAGCCGTTACAAACTCCCCGGGCCTCACCTCTGCCCTGTCAGAGTGTGCCGCGATGATCTTCTCGACAATAGTCAAGGCCTTCTCCTTTCTTCTGGCTCTAGACGTAAACCCAGCCCTCCATGATCCTCCGCGCCGTCCTGTAGACGACGGCTTTTCTCAGACTGAACTCAGGGCCCTTTCCTTCTCCGGCGACCTCTATGGGGATCATTCCGGAGAAATGGCCTATGACCAGCTCCTCTCTTCCCTTCCACCTCTCTGAAAGGATCTCATTCACTATGGTCCCCTCGATCATGGCAGCCGCCCCTGTAGCTACACAGCCGGTCACCGGATAGGCCTTATGCATCATCCCTGCAGCGTATACCTTGGACAGCACATCCACCTGCTCCGCCCTTACGATCTCCCCTGTGGCGAAGGTCTTCCACTGCACGGGCTCCTGCACCATCGCCACCATGGGAAGAAGCGGGCTTCGTTGCGTCAGGTTGGCTAACTGCGCGACCTGCCTCTTAATCCTCTCCAGGCCCTCCATGAGGGTCTTGTCTGCCTCGATCTCATCCGGCGTCTCCGCCCCTCGGAGTCCCAGATCGGCCGCCCTTACGAAGGCCACCACCGTCGCGGCATCGACCACGGAGACCTCGATCCTGCCCACTCCCTCGACGTACAGGGTATCCTTGGCCCTTCCCATCGGCAGGAGTTCTCCAGTGATGAGCCCCGCCGTATCCGCGAAGTCCAGCGATATCCGGGAACCGGTGCCTGGAACTCCGTCGATCCTAAAGGTCCCTTCATATACGGCCTTGCCGTCCCTCACCTCGACCTCCGCCGTCAGATACCTCCCCACCATCGGGCAGAAGATCCTCACCTGGGTAAAGGGCTCCTTGACCCGGACCAGCCCTTCGTCTATGGCGAAGGGCCCTACGGCTGCTGAGAGGTTCCCGCAGATGGTGCCGAAGTCTATCACTGGCTCCGTGATCCCCACCTGGCCGAAGACGTAATCCACATCGGCATCTCTACGACTCGGGGGACCGATGATCGCCACCTTGCTGGTGAGGATGTCCGCTCCCCCGAGGCCGTCGATCTGCCTCCTATCTGGGCTCCCGAAGACCCTAAGGATGACCTCTCTCCTCCTGTCAGGGTCCTGAGGAAGCTCGTTTTCGTGGAAGAAGACCCCCTTGCTCGTCCCTCCCCTCATTATTACGCAACGTAGTCGCTTCATCTTCCGCCTCTCTTTATCTTTGGAACATAAGACTCGGCAACAATAAGCTGATCTTGGGAAAGGCGATCAGCAGGACAAGTACCAAAAGGTCACAGATGATGAAAGGCGCTATGCCCTTGAAGGCGTCCTCTAAAGACACTTGGCCTTCAGCTGCGCTAACAGCGACGTAAACGTTCATACCTACAGGAAGCGTGACAAGGCCAATCTCTGTTATCTTTATCAAGATGATAGCAAACCATATCGGGTCAAAGCCTAAGTGAACTATCACGGGAAAGACCACCGGAAGGGTTATACACAGGATCGCCACAGCATCGAGGAACATCCCCAAGACGAAGTACATCAGTAGGAAACCCACCAAAATCGCAAGCCTCGGAACGGCCAAATCGCCCAAAAAATGGGCCAAGTTGACCGGTATCTGGGTCACACTGAGGAAACGCCCGAAGATTATGGCCCCTATGATGATCAAGAAGATCATGCCGTTGGTCCGCATACAGTCCATCAAGGCCCTTGGGATCCCGGCTCCACGTATCCCCTTGTTGAGGATCACGATGAGAAGGGCTCCAAAGGCCCCGATGCCCCCGGCCTCAGTGGCTGTGAACCATCCCGCAAAGATCCCCCCCAGTACGAGTCCAGCCAGCAAGATTATCGGCCAGGTGGAAAGGAGGGACAGGAACTTGGCCTTCCAGTCATAGTACTCGGCGATCTTGGGTGCCAACTGAGGGTTCTTCCAGACCATGTAGAAGATGAGGGCAGCATACGTAAAGGCTGTGATGATCCCTGGGATGATGCCCGCCATGAACAGCCGTCCGATCGACTCCTCAGTGAAGATCGCGTAGATTATGAGCAGGCCGCTCGGAGGGATCATGGTGGAGAAGGTCCCCGCGGCCGCTATACTGCCGACGGAGAGCCTCCTGTCGTAATTGCGTTTCAGCATCTCCGGAAGGGCCACCTTGGTGAATACGCCGGCCGCCGCCAAGGAGGAACCACAGGCGAGCCCGAAGAAGGCGGAGCCGAAGGTGCTGGCAATGGCGAGGCCTCCGCGCAACCTGCCGAACCACTTGCTCATGGCCTCATAAGCTACAGCCCCAAGGCCACCATTTGCGGCAAAGGCCCCCATCAACAGAAAGAGGGGCAGGGGACTGAGGTCATAGGCCGAAGCGATGGCGAAGGGGGTAGAGCCCAGGATTTGAAGGCCCCCTTTGAGTCCTACGATGGCGATGACCCCCACCCCCCCACCAGGGCCAACACCAGCCCCACATGAAGACCGGTGAGTATCAACA
>QMLK01000029.1 GCA_003646705.1 Deltaproteobacteria bacterium
CCAACCCGGAAGGTCATGGTGCGGGGGACAGTCCCAAAGGGGTGGGGGCGCCCCAAGGGGGATAGGAGGGTCACCTTCTCCCCCAACTCCACCCCTAAGGCCTTGGCCAATTCGCTCCCGAGCCAGATCGTCCCCGAGGGTAGGACCTTGTGCCCCCTCTCGAGCTTCCCCAGGAGCCTCTCGAAGTCAGGTCCCCGGGGTACTATCCCCCTCAGGACCGCCCCCGAGAGGCCGTGAGGGGAGGTGATCATCACCTGGGTGAGCACAAAAGGGGAGGCGGAGGAGACCCCTCGGAGGGCCTGCACCTTCTCCGTCACCGTCTCGTACCCCTCTATGGCCCCCCCGGCGTTAAGGACCAATACGTGGGCGGAGATGGAGAGGATGCGCTCCTTGAGCTCCTCCTGGAAGCCGTTCATCACGGCCAGCACGACGATCAGGGCCATCACCCCCAAGGCCACCCCTATGACGCAGATCGTGGTGACCACGGAGATGAAGCCCTCCTTCTTCTTGGCCCTCAAGTGCCGAAGGGCGATGAAGAGTTCGAAGGGGAGGTTCACCGCCTCTTCCTCATGTGGGGAAAGAGGATGACGTCGCGGATGGAGGCCGAGTCCGTGAGGAGCATCACCAGCCTATCGACCCCTATCCCCTCGCCGGCCGTCGGGGGCATGCCGTACTCCAGGGCCAGGAGGAAGTCCTCGTCGATGAAGACCTCTTCTGCCTTCAGTTCCCTTCTGCTTAGCTGCTCGAGGAAGCGTTCCCGTTGCTCCTCAGGGTCGTTGAGTTCGGTGAAGCCGTTGGCTATCTCCCGGCCCATGATGAAGAGCTCAAAGCGCTCCGTAAGGCTGGGGTCATCGTCCCTGCGGCGCGCAAGGGGCGAGACTTCTACTGGGTAGTCGACGACGAAGATGGGCTGGATCAGGTGGGGTTGGACCACCTCCTCGAAGAGGAGGGCGATGAGCTCTCCGTGGGATTCCCCTCCCCGTAACTCGATCCCCTCCTTCCTGGCCCGTCGGAGGGCTGCCTCCCGGTCCTCGACGACCTCCCGCTCCACTCCACGCTGCAGCAGGGCCTCCTTCATGGACAGCCGGGGCCAAGGGGGACTGAAGTCGAGCTCCACCCCTTGATAGACCACCTTGGTGCTCCCCACTACCCTCTTGGCCACCTCCTGGAACATCTCTTCCGTCAGGGCCATGAGGTCCTCGTAGGTGCTGTAGCTCTGGTAGAACTCGAGCATGGTAAACTCGGGGTTGTGGAGCGATGAGACCCCCTCGTTGCGGAAGTTCCTATTTATCTCGAAGACCTTCTCCATACCCCCTACCACTAACCTCTTGAGGTACAACTCGGGAGCGATCCGGAGGTAGAGCTCCATGTCGAGGGCGTTGTGGTAGGTCTTGAAGGGCCTGGCAGTAGCCCCACCGGGGATAGGCTGCATCATGGGGGTCTCCACCTCGAGGAAGTCCCTCTCGAGGAGGAACTCCCTCAAGGCCTGCACGATCTGGCTCCTCTTCAGAAAGGTGTCCCTCACCTTCGGGTTGACGATCAGATCGAGGTAGCGCTGGCGGTAGCGCAATTCCACGTCCGTCAAGCCGTGCCATTTCTCAGGCAGAGGCCTCATGGATTTGGCCAGCAACTTCAACTCATGGGCCTCTATGGTCAGTTCCCCGGTCTTGGTGCGAAAGGGCCTTCCCCTGACCCCTATGAAGTCCCCCACATCGAGCCGTTTGAAGACCTTGAAGGCCCCTTCCCCTACCTTGTCCTTGCGTATGTAGACCTGAATCCGGCCCTTTCTGTCTTGCAGATGGGTGAAGGCGGCGCGGCCAAAGTCCCTCAGGGCCATCATGCGTCCCGCCACGGTGACGGTTTCCTCCACCTGCGCCAGTTCCTCCTCGGAGAGGCCGCCGTATCGCTCCAGCACACCGCGGGAGGTGCAGTCCACCTTGAAGTCCCTGGGGTAGAGTTCCACCCCTTCCTGGCGTAACAGCCGAGCCTTCTCTTTCCTCTGCTTCAGGATTTGGCTTCTTTCCATTGCTTTGGGGGAGTTAAGCTATCCCATTTACCCCCTTGAGGTCAATAGCGGTCGTAAATTCTGCGCTATACAAGGAAGAAGGCCTCTGATATTATGGTGTCATCCCATAGGACCAAAGGGGGGAGAAAGATGATCTTACCCAGGGGAAAGGCCTTTTACGAGAATTTGAGGACATCTTTCGTAAACTTCAACGAGTTCCTCCTCACCTTGAAGGAGGAGAGCTTCACAGGTTACGTGCGCCTCGCCTTCTGGGACTATGAAGGGGTCCTCTTTCTGGAGGAAGGGGAGATAGTGAATGCCCTGGAAGAGGCCCGCGGCAGGCGTAGAGGCGGCACTGAGGCCGTGAGGGACATCATGGCGAGGGCGAAGAGCGATCGAGAGGGGAAGATCGACGCCTACATCCTCTCCCCTGAACTGGTTACCCTGCTCTCCACCCTTCCCCACCACGAGCCCTTCTATACGGACCTCTCTACGGAGTTCGCCAACTTCAAAGGCCTCCTGGAGAAGTTGCGACGGGAGGTCTTCACGGGCTACATCACCGTTGAGCTCACCGGGGGCAAAGGGGAGGGCATGATCTTCCTGCAGGACGGGGAGCCTATAGAGGTCCTCTTGGAAAGGGAGGGTGGTGGTGGCCTTAGAGGGGTCGAGGAGCTGGAGAGGATGGTGGAGGAGGTGCAGGTTGAAGGGGCTGTCCTCAACGTCTACCGCTCCGCAGAGGGCACAGAGGGGCGGGAGCGGGCTGAGGAGAGGTTGGAGGAGGCCCTTGACCTCTTTCAGCAGCTCTTTGCCGAGACCCGGAAGTTGATAGACTCCCTCGCGAAGAAGGAGGGGACCTTCGAGGAGAGCTTTCACAAGGCCAGGGTGGACCTTGCCGATAGCTATCCCTTCCTCGATCCCTTCATGGGGGAACTTAAGCATCAGGAAGGAAGGTTTTTCCTGTCCGGGGACGTCAACCCCAATGAGTTCGTGAAGGGGGTAGGGGAGGCCTACGACCTGGCCCTTGAGAAGGTCCCCTTGAAGGCCTCCAAGGAAGAACTTTACGAGGAGTTGCGAAAGGTCCTCAAACCCTTCCTCGATGAGAGGGCTGAGGAGTTGGAGCGGTTGGGTTTCAACGAGGTCCTTACGGAGTTGAAGCCTTAGTCAGCTTCGGCCCCTTGTGGAAGGTTTACTTAACGTGGAGATGATGTTATAACACTGGCGGCGGGAGGAGTGCTGATGGATCTGGTCTTGACCGACCAAGATATCCTGAGGATTGAGAGGTCTCTGGACAGGATGCTCACCAGTTCTGGCGCTCATTGTGCCCTGCTGATCGATCGCTCTGGACAGCTCATTGCCTCAAGTGGAGATCCTTCCACCCTTGACGTGGTGGCCCTTTCTGCCCTCACTGCGGCAAATTTTGGCGCCACAGCCGAAATCGCCCGCCTCCTCGGCGAAGAAGAATTCGCTCTCCTCTTCCACAAGGGGAAGAACGAAAATGTTCACTTCTGTAAAGTGGGAGAGGAGTTCATCTTGGTGACCCTCTTTGACGATCGCACTACCTTGGGGTTGGTGAGGTTGCGTACCGAGAAGGTGGTAAAGGAATTGCTTAAAATCTTCGAAGAGATAATCGAGAGGATGAGAAGAGGCTGATCGTCCGGACATGGCCTTCATCAACTTCAGTGCCGGTGAGATCCAGTGCAAGATCGTTTATTATGGTCCGGGCTTGGGCGGAAAGACCACTAACCTGAAGTACATATATGACCATACCGCAACGGCGGTCAAAGGGAAGATGATCTCCATAGACACCAAGGGCGACAGGACTCTCTTCTTCGACTTCCTCCCCCTTGAGCTCGGGACCATCGCCGGCTTCAAGATAAGGATCCAGCTCTACACCGTTCCGGGGCAGGTCCACTACGAGGCCACCCGCAAGTTGGTCTTGCGGGGGGTGGATGGGGTGGTGTTCGTCGCCGATTCCATGAGGATCCAGCGGGAGAAGAACATAGAGAGCCTTAAGGATCTGGCCAACAACCTCAAAGAGAAGGGCTTGGACATAAAGCAGATCCCCCTTGTCATGCAGTACAACAAGAGGGACCTGGAGGGGACGAGTATCCCCATCCTCGAGATAGAGGAGATGCAGGAGGATCTCAACGCTTCCCTCAAGGTCCCCTACTTTCCGGCAAGCGCTTTGCAAGGGAAAGGGGTGTTTGAGACCTTGAGGGCGATAAGTAAGTCAGTGGTCAAGGACGTAAGCAGGAAAGTCCTTGCCAAGATGGGGGCATTGAGATGAAGGAGATAGACTTTGACGAGTTGGAGAAGGAGATAGACAGGGCCATCGATACCCTCTTCGTCACCGAGGAGGAAAAAGAGGCCAAGGGGGCCAAGCCCTCCGAGGTCCCAGTTGAGGGAAAGGGGCCCCCTGAGGGGGGTGTTCCCTTTCAGTTGGATGAAGATCTCCAAAGGGGTCTGGAGGGCATCGAGGTGGAGCTGCTCACCCTCGAGTGGGAGTTCAAGCCCGAGGGGGTCCGCCGCGCTGTGGAGCTGCTGCAGGGCTTGAGGGAGCGCGCCCTACCGGAGGGATTGGCCCAAGGGATGGAGCTACTGCAGAAGGCCCTCCATCGCTTCCTGTTGGACGAGTCCAACGTTACACCGGAGGGGGTGAAGTTCGTCCAAGACCTTTGGAAGTTCCTGAAGGGGGTGGCCGAAGGCGGGGAGCCATCGTCGGAACGTCTGGAGACCTTTCAGAGGGATTACGACCGGCTCTTTCAGCGGGTCGTCCCGGTGCCTGAGAAGCCGAAGGTAGAACCTCGGCCCGCCCTCGGTGTGGAGGAGCTGGTCAGGGCCTGGGAGAGGATGGAGCTCCTGTTGAGCGAGGCCATGGGCAAACTTCAAGAGCTGAGGGACAGGGTGGCGGCGGAGAAGAGCTCCCTGCTGGAGGGGGTGTCCTCCCCTCGAAGGGGACGGGAGATGGCCCTTTTCAGGCGAGGGGGCCGATATGTGGCCATCGACCCGAAGAGGATCGCCAGGACCGTGCCCACGGACCCAACCACCGCTGCCTCCTTCCTGAGGAAGAGGAGGATCAAGCTTCGGGATGGGACCCTGCCCCTTCACCCCTCCTCCGAGGGTGAAGGGGTCGGCGAGAGCCCCCTGGTGGTGATCTTTCAGGGAGAGGGGGGACTACAGGGCTTCATCGCCGATGAGGCCTTGGGAAGAGGCGCTGTTACTATCACCTCCTCAGGGGCCCTATGGGGGGACAAGAGGGTGGAGGTAGTTCTCTAAAATGCACAAAATGCTTGACAAAAGTGGATTTGTACCTTAAAGAAGGGAAAGGCAGGGTTTGAGGATGCCTTTGTTTGCGAAGAAGGAGAGGCTCGCCTTAGGAGTTGATGTGGGTTCGAGCAGTGTGAAGCTGGTCGAACTCAAGGAGGGAGAAGGGGGGTATCGCATAGCGAGGCTTGCCCTCCATCCCCTCCCCCCAGGCGTGGTGGTGGAGAGGAGCATAATGGACACCACCATGGTGGTGGAGGCCCTGAAGGGCCTCATCTCCTCCCAACGGGTGAAGAACAAGAAGGCTGCAGTGGCCGTAGCCGGCCATTCCGTAATCGTAAAGAAGGTGGTCTTCCCCAAGATGACCGCCAAGGAGTTGGAGGAGAACCTCCCCATCGAGGCGGAGCGCTACATACCCTTTGAGATCAGGGACGTAAATCTGGACTACCATGTGATCTCCTCTGGGGACGAGGAGATGGAGGTCCTCCTGGTCGCAGCCAAGAGGGACCTGGTGGACGATTACATAGCCCTTCTGCGCGAGGCGAGGTTGGAGCCTGCGGTGGTCGATGTGGACGTCTTCGCCATCCAGGGCGCCTTCGAGCTCAACTACCCCCAGGAGACGGGGGATCTGGTGGCCCTGTGCGACATTGGGGCCAGCATCATGAGCATCAACGTGGTGAAGGCGGGGGAGTCCCTGTTTACCAGGGATATATCGATAGGGGGCAACCTCTACACCGAGGAGATCCAGAAGGAGTTCGGCGTGAGCTTTGAGGAGGCCGAGGGGGTGAAGCTCGGCAGGGGCTTGGAGAAGGTGGACCCGACGAAGGTGGAGCGCATCCTGGACAGGGTCTCCCACATGGTCTCCATGGAGATCGCCAAGTCGCTCGACTTCTTCTCCGCCACCTATCCCGAGGATAAGATCAAGCGCCTCTACCTCACCGGGGGGTCCTCAAAGGTCCCCAGGCTCAGGGATATCATAGAGGAGCGCACCAAGATCCCGGTGGAGGGCCTCAACCCCTTCAACAACCTAACGGCGGACCCGAGGGAGTTCTCCCCTGAATACCTCCAGGAGATGGCTCCCCTTATGGCCGTGGGGGTGGGTCTGGCCTTGAGGAAGGTTTGAGATGATCCAGATAAACCTACTGCCCCTCCGTGAGGCAAGGAGAAAGGAGACTGTCAGGTTCCAGATCTCCGTCTTCGTGCTCACCATACTCCTCGCCCTGGTGGTGATCTTTTACCTCAAGTGGAACGCCACCCAGAGGGAACGGGAGTTGGACCAGGAGATCAGGACGGTGCAGGCGGAGATAGCCAAGTTGAACAAGGTGGTGGGGGAGATAAACAAGATAAAAAAGGAGAAGGAGCGGGTGGAACGGAGGGTGAAGGTCATCGAGAGCCTTGAGCGGGGCAGGATGGGGGCGGCCAGGTTGTTGAATGAGCTGAGCAAAAAGGTGCCGGACAAGGTTTGGATAGAGAAGATGGACAAGAAGGGGGCGAGCTTGAGGCTTGAGGGCATCGCCCTTGACGACGAGACCATAGCGGACTTCATGACGATGCTCGAGACCTCGCCGTTGGTGAAGAAGGTGGAGCTCGAGTTGACGGAGAGACACCAAATAGGGGACGTGAGGTTGAAGAAGTTCGTCCTCAGGTGCAGTTTAGCCCTTTGAGAGGTGGGGCATGGCCTTGACGGCAGAGAGTATCCTTCGGCTTTCGACCCCTAAGAAGGTCCTCATATTGGTGGTGGTTCTCCTTCTGATCTTCGCCCTCTTTTGGCAGTTCTCATACCGCCCACAGAGGGAGAGGATCGCCCAAAAGGAGCGGAAGCTCAGCGAGTTGATAAACGAGCGGAACGTGAAGAGGAAGCTGGCCAAGGAGTACGACAAGTACAAGGCGGAGTTGAAGGTGATCCGGGAACGGCTGAAGGAGATGATGGCGAAGCTGCCGGAGAAGAAGGAGATTCCCTTGTTGCTTAAGAGCATCTCCAACATCGGCAAGGAGGCTGGCCTCGATATCCTGTTGTTCAAGCCTAAGGGGGAGCAGGTGAGGGAGTTCTACGCCGAGGTCCCCTTCGAGTTGAAGTTCGTGGGCGGTTACCACCATATAGGGCTCTTCTTCTACAGCGTCGGCAAGCTCCCCAGGATCGTCGCCATCAAGGATTTTAGTCTTCAGAGGGCCTCTAAGGAGAAGGCCGGGGGCGGTGTTGAGGTGTTGTTGGAGAGCAGTTGCATAGCCACGACCTATCGCTTCGTGGAGCAGCCCCAGAAGGCTCGGGCTCCAAAGAAGGGGAAGAAGAGATGAAGGCTGTAAAGGCGTTGCCGTTGCTTCTCCTCATCCTCATGGGGGTGGTTTACGGTGCCGAGAAGGCCCAAGAGGTCAAAAGAGAGCCCCTCTTCGTCTACGACCCCACCGGCAAGAGGGACCCCTTTCGTCCCTTTATAAAGGCTGAGGAGCCCGTCCAGCCCAAGGGTGTGGTCCTGTCCCCCTTGCAGAGGTACGATTTGAGCCAGTTGAAGCTCGTGGCCATCATCGTCGGGGCTGGCGAGGAGAGGGCGATGGTGGAGGATGCGGAGGGTAAGGGGTACATAATCCGGAGGGGGACTTACATAGGGAATAGGTTCGGGCGGGTCAAGGAGATCCTTCCCGATAGGGTGATCGTGGTGGAGAAATATAGGGACTATCTGGGTCGTGTCCGGACGAGGGAGGTAGTCCTGAAGCTTCACCCCGTGGAGGAGGAGAGACCATGAGACCTATGAGGAATAGGGCCTTTTTGTGGGTCGTGCTCTTCTGTCTTTGCTTTACGCCCCTCCTTTTCGCCACCCAGGCGGAGGGGGCCAAGCGTCTGATCGACCTGGAGGTGGAGGAGGCCCCCCAATACGCCACGGTGGTGTTGTACACCGATGGGGAGGTGCAGGGTTACAAGCCCTTTTTCCTTCAGTCGCCTCCTCGTCTCGTCATCGATCTGCCGGGGGTAAAGCGATCGCTTCAAGCCCAAAGGCTGCAGATCAACTCCCCCTTCCTCCGCGCGGTCCGCTTCGGTGACTATCCCGAGAAGTTGCGGGTGGTCCTGGACCTGCCCGAGGGGCTGAGTCCTTGCTATCAGGTGCAGAGGACGGCGGGTGGTTTAAGGGTCCATATCGGCAGGGCCCTCCTCGAGGGCGGTTCCGCCCCAGTGGACCCCCTGATCCAGGACTTCGGCTTTCGTCAGATGAAGGAGGTCTCACGGGTCTTCCTCAAGGTCAAGGAGGGGGTGAAGTACAGCTTACGGA
>QMLK01000030.1 GCA_003646705.1 Deltaproteobacteria bacterium
CAGCCCACCTGATCCGCACTATCCGGGACGAGGGGATCTGCGACGGGGTCCACATCATGGCCATCGGCCGGGAGGAGCGGGTCCTGGACATCCTCGATGCCGCAGGCCTTTAAACCCTGCTTTCCGTTAAGGACCATCTCCTGAAGAGCCCAGATTTGCCCGCTTTCCCCTATTTGTTACCTTTGCCGCGAATGGCTGGCCTCTACATTACCTCGACAGAAGCAGAGGCGGGGAAATCCCTGGTTTGTCTCGGGGTGATGGACCTTTTGTTGAGGAACTTCGAGGTGGGGAGGGTGGCCTTTTTCCGTCCTCTGGTGAAGGACCCCGCTCGCGACGACGTAGAACTCATCCTCAAGACCTTCGGTTTGAGGATCTCTCCCGAAGAGGTCTCCGGCGGAGAGGAGGCTCCTCGAAGGGATGTCCGAGGCCTTGCCTGTGATATCGGTAAGGGAGAATACCTTCCCGGCCGCGGTAAAGGTGAGGGAGGTAAAGGCCCCTATCCTCTCTGATGACGAGGAAAAGGTGAACGTTGCCATCGATGCCTTTGAGCAAGCGGTCCCCACGGAGCAATTCATTCGCGAGCTATTGCGGAGGAGGCCGGGGATCCTCACCCCCCGTATGTTCGAGCACAGACTCGTAGAGTGGGCTCGCAGGGACCCGAAACACATCGTGTTGCCCGAGGGCGAGGACGAGAGGATCCTCAGAGCAGCTGGCCTCGCCCCCCGCAAGGGCATCGCCAGGCTAACCCTTTTAGGGGATCCTGAGACCATAGCCAAGAAGGGAAGGCCCCTGGGGCTCGACCTCTCCAGGGTTGAGGTGGTCGATCCCGCACGATTCCCAAAGTTCGAACGATATGCAGAGCGGTACTACCAACTCCGTAGACACAAGGGGATTACCTACGAGATGGCCTTGGACCTCATGGCCCATCGCAATTGCCTGGGGGCCATGATGGTACTGGAAGGGGATGCCGACGGGATGGTCTCTGGGGCCGTACACACCACCGCCGACACCCTGAGGCCGGCCTTCGAGATCATAAAAACCAGGCCAGGATACGGCATCGTCTCAAGTGTCTTTTTCATGTGCCTCAAGGACAGGGTGCTGGTCTACGGGGATTGTGCCGTCAACCCCGACCCGATGCTCAGCAGTTAGCCGAGATCGCCCTGAGCTCTGCAGAGACGGCCATGCAGTTTGGAATAGAACCCCGAGTGGCGATGCTCTCCTACTCAACCGGAGGGTCTGCCCGAGGCAGGAATGTGGACAAGGTGCAGAAGGCCACAGAGCTCGCTCGGGAACTGGCCTTGAGGAGAGGACTCGATGTGAAGGTCGACGACCCCATGCAATACGACGCCGCCGTGGATCCCGAGGTGGCGCAGAGGAAAATGCCGCAAAGCGAGGTGGCCGGAAAGGCCAGCGTGTTGATCTTCCCCGACCTGGATACGGGCAACAACACTTAAAGCCGTCTAGCGCTCCGCGGGGGCCGTGGCTATATAGGACTCATACTCCAGGGGCTGAAGAGGCCTGTAAACGACCTGAGTCGGGGCTGTACGGTCGCGATGTACTGAACACCATAGCCATCACCGTCATCCAAGCCCAGGGGTCATGAAGGTTCAGGCACCAAGAAGAAGGGGGCGAGGAGATGCGGGTCCTCAACCCCCTTCCCGATCATAAGAGTGCCTTCAGACTCATCCGCGATCGCCTCCCACACGGTGAGATCGCCGCAGTAGGTCACCGTGTCGTTCACGGCGGTGAGAGTTTCAGCGGCTCGGTGATGATAGATGATGCCGTGCTCAAAGCGATAGAGGAGAATGTGCCTTTGGCACCTCTGCACAACCCCGCCAACCTTCAGGGGATAAAGGTGGCGATGGAACTCTTCCCCGATGTCCCCCATGTGGCCGTCTTCGATACTGCCTTCCACCAGGATATGGCCCCAGAGGTCTTCCTCTACCCCCTTCCGTACGATCTCCACAGGCGGTACGGCATTAAGGAAGTACAGCTTTCACGGGACCTCCCACACCTTTGTCGCCTCTGAAGCCGCCCGCTACCTCGGAAGGGACCTCGGGGAGCTTAACCTCATGAACCGTCCACCTGGGAAACGGGGCGAGTATAAGTGCCATCCGCGGCGGGGTGTCTGTGGATACGAGCATGGGAATGACCCCCTGGAGGGCCTTATGATGGGGACCCGCTCCGGGGATGTGGATCCGGCGGTTCCCCTCTTCATGGTCCTGGAGCTCGGGATGGATCCCAGCGGAATCTACAAGTTGCTCAACGGCGAAAGCGGCCTCAAAGGGATATGTGGTCAAAACGATATGAGGGAGGTCCTCCGGTTGAAGTCGCGGGGAGACCGGATGGCAGAGTTCGCCTTCAGGATGTACTGCTACCGGGTTAAGAAATACATCGGTGCCTATATGGCGGTGCTGAGTTCCGTGGACGCTCTGGTTTTCACTGCAGGGATCGGCGAGAACTCCCCCGAGCTAAGATGGCACGTCTGTGAGGGACTCGAAAAATTGGGGGTGAGGATCGACTCGGGACGAAACAACCGGAATGAGAGGGAGATAAGCTGCCCTGATTCCCCAGTCAGAGTCCTTGTAATTCGCACCAACGAGGAATTGATGATCGCCAGGGAGACGGTTAGGGTGACGGGACTCCGCCCTGTCCTTTGACCCATAAAGAATTTCCCCTTGACAAATAAAATGAATTTTTTAAACTAAGGGGTGGGATTGTGACAAAATTAACAAGGAGGCTCGCGATGTCAGAGGTCAGGGAGATTCCCACCCTTTGGATCCAGGGGGGGACCTGCAGCGGTTGTTCTGTATCGGTGTTGAACGCGGTGGCTCCATCGGTGAAGAACATCCTGATAGATGAAGTGGTTCCGGGCAATCACATAAACTTGAGGTTTCAGGCCACCATCATGGCCGGTGCAGGGGACCCCGTGATACGGGTGCTGGAGGAGACGGGCGAGGGGAAGGCCGGTAAGTTCCTCCTCGTGGTGGAGGGAGAGATACCCACGGCAGAAGGGGGCGGCTACTGCTGTGTAGGGGAGAAGGACGAACACCCTGTGCCCTTTAGGGACTGGGTGGTGGAACTCGGGCGCAAGGCCATGGCGGTTATCGCTTTAGGGACCTGTGCCTGCTTTGGAGGCATTCCCTCTGGCAGGCCGAATCCTACGGGGGCAAAAGGCGTGATGGACGTCTTCAAGGAGGCCGGGGTGGATACCCCCCTCATCAACATCCCCGGTTGTCCTCCTCACCCCGATTGGTTCGTAGGAACTGTAGCCAAAATACTCATCTCTGGACTGCCCAAGCCTGAGGAGCTTGACGATTGGCTTCGTCCTAAGGACTTCTATGGCACCCTGATCCACGAGAACTGCCCCCGGCGGGCTTATTTCGATGAGGGGAAGTTCGCCAAGAAGTTCGGTGAGCCCGGCTGCCTCTACGAGCTCGGATGTAAGGGACCTATCACTTACGCGGACTGTCCCCTGAGGAAGTGGAACAATGGGACCAACTGGTGCATAGATGCAGGGATGGGTTGCCAGGGCTGTACCCAGCCGGAGTTCCCCGATTTTCTGGGCTCCTTTTACGAGAAGATCACCGACGTAGATGTGCCCAAGATCGGTGAATACTGGAAGAAAAGGGAGGGCTAAGGGCGATGGGAAAGATCGTCATAGATCCGATCACCCGTATTGAGGGGCACCTGAAGGTAGAGGTCGTGGTGGACGGAGGCGAGGTGAAGGAGGCGCGCTGCTCCGGTATGCTCTTTCGGGGCTTTGAGAAGATCCTGGAGGGGCGTGACCCGCGGGATGCCCAGATCATCACCCAGAGGATCTGCGGCGTCTGCAACCACTGTCACACTACAGCAGCTGCGCTGTGTTTGGATGCAGCCTTTGGCCTTGCCGATAAGATTCCTGACAACGGTCGCATCATCCGTAACCTCACCCTGGGTTTCCACCAGGTGCAGGATCACATCCTGCACTTTTATCATTTGGCCGCCCTCGACTATGTGGACGTCACCAAGGTCGCCGACTATGAGGGGGACGACCGCGTACTCAATTCCATCAAGGCCTTCATCGCCCGGGGACAGCTTTCGCCCTTCGTGCCTCGGTATGAGGGCGATTACCGTTTCCCTCCCGAGGTGGACCAGGAGCTGGTGGCCCATTATGTGAAGGCCCTTGAAATGAGGAGGAAGGGACATGAAGCGGTGGCCATCCTCGGGGGTAAGGTCCCCCACGCCTGTGCCATCACGCCCGGTGGGGCCACCGAGGTGCCGACCGTGGACAAGATCGCTACGCTGCTCTGGAGGGCTAAAGAGCTCAAAGAGTTCGTGGAGGATTATTACGTTCCCGACGTAATCCGGGTGGCCGAGACCTACAGCGACTATTTCGAGATAGGCAGGGGCTGTGGGCGTTTCCTCTCCTACGGCGAGTTCGACCTCGAGGGAGGTGACCCCGACTACACCAAAAGGGCGCGGCTCTTCAAGCAGGGGAGCACCGCCACGGATCTGAGGCACGAGCCCCTCGACCTCGGCGAGATCACCGAATACGTGAAGTACTCCTGGTACGAGGAGGACACCTCGGGGCGTCATCCCTTCGAGGAGGACACCAAACCCCGGCTCGGCAAACAAGGGGGTTACTCCTGGATCAAGGCCCCACGGTACAAGGGCCAGGTCCATGAGGTGGGGCCCTTGGCCAGGGTGGCGGTGGCCTACGCCGCAGGGGACCCTGCCATAAGGGAGATGGTCGACTCGGTGCTGGGCCACTTCAAGGCGTCCCCCGAAGCCCTCTTCTCCGTCCTGGGGAGGCACGCCGCTCGGGCCCTCTGTGCTCTGCACATAGCCAGGAATCTGGAGAAGTGGGTCCTGGAGCTGAAACCAGGGGAGCCGGCCTACGTGGAGTACGAGATCCCTGAGGAGGGCCAGGGGGTGGGCATCGTGGATGCGGCCAGAGGGGCCCTCGGGCACTGGATCCTCATCAAGGACTCGAAGATCGCGAAGTACCAGTGCGTAGTGCCCACCACCTGGAACGCCTCCCCCATGGACGACATGGGGAACCCCGGGCCCATCGAGCAGGCCTTGATCGGCACCAAGGTGAAGGACGAGTCCAACCCCTTTGAGATCGTCAGGATCGTCAGGTCCTTCGATCCCTGCATCGCCTGTGCGGTCCACTTGCTCAACCACAAGGGGCGTGAACTGAAGAGGTACATCATAGCTTAAGGGAGGAAGGAGATGGTAAGGTCAGAACAGAAACCCTTTGAGGAGATCCTGGACTACCTCGAGGGCACCAAGAAGGTCTTCATCCTCGGTTGTGACGGCTGCGCCCAAGCGAGCCAGACCGGAGGATGGCCTCAGGTCCTCGAGATGAAGGAGCGACTCGAGGGGGCGGGCAAGGAGGTCACGGGTTGTACCGTGGTCGACTTCCTCTGCCAGAAGGCCCTGGTGGCCTCGCGGCTCCGTCCCCTGGAGGAACAGGTGATGGCGGCGGATGGGGTGCTCATCCTCACCTGTGGCATAGGAGTCCAGGCCGCCTCCGCGGTCATAAAACGCCCCATCTTCCCCGGCTGCAACACCGTGCCCCTTGGGGGCACCAGGGGGGAGTGGATGGGGGCTGAGAGGTGTCTGGAGTGCGGCGACTGCCTGCTGTACTGGACTGGGGGGATATGTCCCCTTACGGCCTGCAGCAAAGGGCTGATCAACGGCCCTTGTGGAGGGGCGTCCAACGGCAAGTGCGAGGTCAGCAAGGAGAAGGACTGCGGTTGGGAGTTGATCTATCAGCGCTTGAAGGAGCTTGGCCAGCTCCATCGGCTCAAGAAGTTCATCGCCCCTAAGGATTACAACAAGATGAGGCCCAGGCCGGAGATCCTTTCCACCTCCCTTTGGGCCCTTGAACAAAGGGATTAAAGAGAGGAGGGCGAACGATGGCCTTCAAAGAAGCGTTGCAGAGCGGAAAGTTCACCGTCACAGCCGAGGTGGGGCCTCTCAAAGGGACCGATACCACCGAGGTCTTGGAGGTGGCCGAACTCCTGAGGGGGAAGGTGGACGGGGTGAACGTCACCGACCAGCAGAGTGCGGTGATGAGGTTGGGGTCCCTGGTCACCTGCCATCTGTTGATCCAGAAGGGCCTCGACCCGATCTTTCAGATGACCTGTAGGGACCGCAACCGGATCGCCCTTCAGTCGGACCTCTTGAACGCCCACGTCCTGGGGATAAAGAACGTGCTGGCCATCACGGGCGACTACCCCACCCTCGGGGATCACCCCGACGCCAAGGCCGTCTACGACATAGACTCGGTGCAGCTGGTCTGGACCATCAACCGGATGAACCAGGGATACGATCTGGCGGGGAACGAACTTCAGGGGAAGACCGACTTCTTCGTGGGTGCTGTGGTCACCCCCATAACCGACACCGAGGCGGCCTTCGAGCTCCAACTGATAAAGATGGAGAAGAAGATCGAGGCCGGGGCGCGCTTCTTCCAGACCCAGGCCGTTTACGACGTGGACGCCTTCGCCCGCTTCATGAAGAGGGCCGAGGGCTTCGGCGTCCCGATCCTGGCCGGGATCATACCCCTCAAGTCGGTAGGTATGGCGCGCTACATGAACAAGAACGTGGCAGGGGTCTTCGTGCCCGAGCACCTCATCGAGGAGATGTCCAAGGCGGAGGACAAGGCCCAAAGGGGCCTCGAGATCGCCGCTCGGCTGATCAAGGACCTGAAGGACCTCTGCCAGGGTGTCCACATCATGGCCATCGGCTGGGAGAAGAAGGTGCCGGAGATCCTCGAGCTCGCAGGTCTCGCCTGAGGGGGAAATCGCGTTGGGGACTCTTCCCTTAAGGGCCCAGGCCCTTAAGGGAAATTTTTTCCGATGGGGAAGACGGTCATCATCGGCATCGGTAACCTCCTCCTCAAGGACGAAGGGGTGGGGGTCCACGCGGTCAGGGCCCTGCAGGGGGAGGAACTCCCCCCTGAGGTGGAGGTGATAGATGGGGGCACCGCCACCATGGAGCTTCTGCCCATCCTCCAGGAGGCCGACCGTGTGGTGGTGATAGATGCCGTCAAGGGGGGAGGGGCCCCAGGGACCCTCTACCGGGTGACCCCCAAGGAACTGATGGGAGAGGGGGAGAGGCCCCTGAGCCTCCATCAGGTGGGGCTCCTGGAGGTCCTCCAGATGGCGCGCCAGTTGGGCTCACAGGCGGAGGTGGTGATCATCGGGGTGGAGCCCAAGGAGATCTCCTGGGGGATGGAGTTGACCCCTGAGGTGCAGCAGAAGCTGCCGCGGGTGGTGGAGGCCGTCTTGAGGGAGCTCGGGATTGTGAGGGGAAGGGCTTTGTAATAGAATTCGTGAGGTGCATGAGCTCTCAATAGCTCAGAGCCTGCTCGAGATCTTGGAGCAGGAGGCCAAGGCCAGAGGGGCCGCTAAGGTGACGCGGGTGAAGTTGCGAATCGGTGCCCTCAGCGGGGTCGTCAGGGAGGCCCTGGAGTTCGCCTTCGAGGTGGCCAGCGGCGGCACCGTAGCCGAGGGGGCCTCCTTGGAGATCGAGGAGGTGCCGGTGCGGATCCGCTGTCCCCGTTGCGGAGTGCTCGAGCAGGAGGGTCCCTTCTTGGTCTGTCTCCGTTGCGGGGAGGTGGGCGTCCTGCTCTCGGGCAGGGAGCTCGAAATCGACAGCATGGAGATAGAGGATGGAGGTCAAGGTCGTCAGGGACATCCTTGAGGCCAACGAGGTCATCGCCCGACAGAACCGGGACTTCTTCGCCGAGCGGGGCATCTACGTCTTGAACCTGATGGGGAGCCCGGGCACGGGCAAGACGTCGCTCCTTGAGCGGACCCTGGAGAGGCTCAAGGGGCATTGGAGGGTAGGGGTGATCGAGGGCGATATAGCCACCAGCCAGGACGCCGAGAGGATAGCGCGGTACGGGGTGCCGACGGTGCAGATAAACACCGGAGGGGCCTGCCATCTGGACGGGAACATGGTCCGGGGGGCCTTCGGGGAGTTGGACTTCGACCAGATAGACCTGCTGATAGTGGAGAACGTGGGCAATCTGGTCTGTCCGGCGGAGTTCAGGATCGGTGAGGACGACAAGGTGATGATCCTGTCGGTCACCGAGGGAGAGGACAAGCCCTTGAAGTACCCCCTGATGTTCCAGGTCTCCTCGGCCCTGCTGCTGAACAAGATCGACCTTCTGCCCTATGTGGACTTTGACCTGGAGCGCTTTCGCAGTTACGCCTTGAAGGTCAACCCGAGGCTCCAGATCATGGAGATCTCATGCAAGACGGGCGAGGGTCTCGAACGCTGGATCGAGTGGCTCGAGGAGAGGGCCTCCGGGAAGCGGGGATGAGGAGGGCCCAGATCCTCATCCAGGGTATAGTGCAAGGGGTGGGGTTCCGCCCCTTTGTTTATGGCCTGGCCAAGCGCTGGGGCCTAAAGGGGTGGGTGCTCAACGA
>QMLK01000031.1 GCA_003646705.1 Deltaproteobacteria bacterium
AAAGAGGATATCAAAGGGGTGAGCGCTTACGAGCTCATCAGGTGGTGCCGCGAACGCCTGGCCCCCTACAAGGTGCCCCAGTACATCGAGTTCAGAGACATGCTGCCCAAGTCCAAGGTGGGGAAGGTCCTCCGCCGTGAGCTCCGAGCCGAGGAGCGCAAAAAGCTGGAAAAGGGATAGACGGGAGGGGACCGACCTCACAGTCCCCCCGCCTTCTGCTCACATATAAAGCCCTTAGGCGGTTGGAAAACCGTTGAGGGGGCTACCTCGGAGCCCCCTCGGGCCCCTGTTCTTCGTAGAGTCTCCTGATGAGGCTCGCCTTCATCTCGTGCCGCGGCAGGGTGCCCTCCTCTACGAGTTCCACCTCAGCGCGGAAGACCAGCCTCTCCCTGAGGGCTCCCTCTATCTCCCTCTTGAGGCCCTCGAGGTTGGTGACACCCCTAGTGTACTCCACCTGGATCCTCACCGGGGGATCGACCTTGGGGCCGGGCTTATCCAGCAGGATCACCATTTCGCCGGTGGTACGGGGCCTGAAGGACATCACCACGTCCTTGACGGCCGAGGGGAAGACGTTCACCCCTAGGACGATGAGCATGTCGTCGGTCCGTCCGAGGCACCTCACCCTGAAGCCGGTCCTTCCGCACTCGCAAGGGGAGGTCCAGACCACCACCCTGTCGTGGGTGCGAAACCTGACCAAGGGGCAACACTCCCTGTCTATCAGGGTGTAGACGAGCTCCCCCTCTGCCCCGTCCCGCATCTCGAGGACCTCCCCCGTGTCCGGGTCTATGAGCTCACAGACGATGAACTCCTGGGCGCAGAAGTGCATCCCCTGCTGATAGGGGCACTCGCCGAAGATGATGGGGGCTGCATCGGAGTTGCCGAGCCCTTCGGTGACCCTGCACTGATAGTCCTCCTGCAGCTTCCTCCTGATAGAGGGTATCTCACCGCCCGGCTCCGCCCCCACCACCAATTTCCTGAAACCGAGCTCAGAGGGCTCCATCTTGTACCTGGAGCGGACGTACTCCGCCAGGTAAAGGGCATAAGAGGGGGTGCAGTGGAGCGCGTTGGCGCCCAACCGTTTGGCGGTCATCACCACTCGATCGGAGGCCCCAGTCCCTATGGGGATGAAGGTCGCCCCTATGCGTTCTATGGCGTCCTTGCAGGGGAGCCCCCCCACGAAGAAGGTGAGACCGGCGGCGTGGATCACCACATCCGACCTCCTCAGGCCCTGGGTGAAGAAGGAGCGAGCGGTGATCTCGGTCCACACCCGCTGGTCGTGCTCGGTTATCCCCACGAAGGTGGGCACCCCCGTGGTGCCGGAGGAGGAATGGACCCTTATCACATCCTCCATGGGGGCAGCGGCATGGCCCCCAAGGGGCGGTTCCTCCTCCTGGCTCCTCCTGAGCTCGTCCTTTTCGGTGAAGGGGAGCTTGGGAAGGTCCCCAAGCCCCCTTATTTCCCCTCGGTCGATACCGTGTTCCTTGAACTTCCTCCGGTAAAAGGGCGATCGCTCCCACACGTAGTCGAGCTGCTTCAGGAACTTTCGCTCCTGGATCTCGCGCAGCTCCTCCGGGGATATCGTCTCTATCGGGTTGAGGTATTCCCCATTTTCGGCCATCATCTGTGTCTCTTCAGGTAGTCGAGGCAGAACTCAAGCGCCTCTCTGGCGGGCAAGCCCTGGGTCTCCTTCTCTTTGACGTACTCCTCGAGGATGGGCTGAAGCCGCCCCCTCCACCTGTCGTCCTCCTCCCGGGAGAGCTCGATGACCTTGCCCCCCTTCTTGAGGAAGGCCCTCCTTCCCTCCTCCTCCAGCTCATCCCACACCCTGCCTGACTTCTCCGCCCACTCCCTGTTGACCTCCTCTATCACGTCCTTGACGTCCTGGGGCAGGGCCTCCCAGGTCCCCCTGTTCATGACCACGTAGGCCACGTTCAGATAGGCCGCGCTGAACAGGGTGCCGTAATTGACCACATCCAACAGCTTGAAGCCCTTCAAGGGCTCAAAGGGGCACACGATCCCCTCCGCGATCCCCTTCCTGATGGCGTCGTAGGCGTCCGACATGGGCATGGCCACAGGTACCCCTCCTAAGGCCTTGACCACCTTCGCGCTGGTGCCGGTGGAGCGTATCTTGAGGCCCCTCAACCCCTCGAGGTCGCGGACGGGCCTCTTGGTGAAGAGACGATGGGGAGGGGAGGTGAGGAGGTAAAGCAGCTTCACATCGTCGAACTCCTTGGGCTTGAACCTTTCGTAATATGCATTGGCGAGCTTCGTGCCGATCAGGGCACTCCAATACCCCAAGGGGAGGTCGATGACCTCCGTCAAGGGGAATCGCCCCCGGGTATAGGCACAGAAGCTCAGGCCGATGTCGGCCACACCCTTCACGACGCTGTCGTAGGTCTGGGTCGGCCGTGTGAGGGCCCCTCCTGGGAAGTAGTTGATCTTCACCTTCCCCCCTGTCCGCCTCTCCACCTCCCTGCACCAGCCCTCAGACAGGAGGCTGACCTTGTGAAGGGGCGGGAAGAAATTGGAATAGGTGAGCACTATCTTGGCCCCGGCGTGAACTCGGGGGGCCAGGAGGGCCAGCGCCAAGATACAAAGCAAAGCTAAGGTCACCTTTTTGGCAGACATCCCTTTTTCCTCCTTTCTTCATTTTCTCTTGTAGGAGTACATCACCGCCAAAAGCTTCGCCCTCTTGGGACCCAGGCTCCTGCCGGTGTGAGGTACCTCGGAATCGAAGTAAACGCAATCGCCCTCCTCCATGATGTACCTCTGATCGCCGTAGATGAATTCGTGGGTCCCCTCAAGCACGTAGAGGAACTCCTCCCCTTCGTGCTGAAAGACCGCGGTCTCCTCAAAGGCCGGCGTGATTATGTAGGGCTCCATGTTCTTCCCCGGCTTCGCGTGGGCGAGGGCCTCGTATTGATAACCGTAGAGGGACCCCTTCGTGGTGACGACCTTCCTCTGGTCCTTCCTCACGAGGACCAGCTTCACGTCCTCCTCGAGGTCCTCCGCCTCCTCCATCAACAGGAAGGTCACATCGACCCCCAAGGCCATGGCGATCCTGTTCAGGGTGGAAAAGGGAGGGGCCTTGCCCGAGCGCTCTATCTTCGAAAGATATCCCTTGGTGAGGCCCGTCAGCTTGGCCAGCTCCTCCAAGGTGATCCCCTTGGCGCGGCGGACTACCCTTATGTTCCTCACGATCCTGGCCTCGTCCATGCTCCCCTTTGTATCCTGAAAGGAAACATATGTCAAGCTTTGTCCGGAAATGCGAGGGGTTTGTTTACCAAAAGTAAACCTCAGTGGCTTGTCAGCGATCGAGGAGCCGTGTTATCTTCAAAAGGCGCCATGAAGCAGGTGATCCTCGGCACGGCTGGCCACATCGACCACGGAAAGACCGCCCTGGTGAAGGCCCTAACGGGCATAGACACCGATCGTCTGAAGGAGGAGAAGGAGCGGGGGATCACCATCGAGCTCGGCTTCGCCCACCTCGACCTACCTAGCGGCCGCAGGGTCGGCATCGTCGATGTGCCCGGCCACGAACGCTTCGTCAAGCACATGGTGGCAGGGGCTGCGGGGGTGGACCTGGTGGCCCTCATCATCGCCGCGGACGAGGGCGTCATGCCCCAGACCCGCGAGCACCTGGACATCTGCAGCCTCCTCGGGGTGAAGAAGGGCCTGGTGGTCATAACCAAGGTGGACCTGGTGGATGAGGAGCTGCTGGAGTTGGCAAAGGAGGAGGTCAAGGAGTTCCTCCGAGGGACCTTCCTGGAGGGCGCCCCTGTGGTGGCCGTCTCCGCCGTCACGGGCCAGGGGCTCGATGAGTTGGTCCAAGCGATCGATCGCCTGGTGGAGGAGGTCCAGGAGAAGCCCTCCGATGGCCTCTTCCGGTTGCCCATAGACCGGGTCTTCACCATGCGGGGCTTCGGCACGGTGGTGACCGGCACCCTCATCTCGGGGGAGGTCTCCGTGGGGGATCCCGTAGAGGTGCTCCCCTCGGGCCTCAAGGGAAAGGTGCGGGGGCTCCAGGTCCACAAGGAGAAGGTCCAAAGGGCCGTAGCGGGTCAGAGGACCGCTATAAACATCTCAGGGGTGGACAAGGATCGGATAGACCGCGGGGACGTGCTCCTTCACCCGGGCACCGTCCAGGTGACCGACCGCCTCGACGTGGAGATCTACCACCTGCCTTCTGCCCCTCGGCCCTTGAAGAACGGGGTGACCCTCAGGTTCCACATAGGCACCTCCCTCGAGATGGCCAAGGTGATCCTGCTCGGGACCAACCAGCTCGAGCCCGGAGAGCGAGGTTACGCCCAGGTGAGGCTCGAGCGGCCCGTGGTGGCCCTGCCCTACGACCGCTTCGTGCTAAGGGGCTCGGGGACCATCCAGACGTGGGGCGGAGGGGTGGTGCTGGATGCCCATCCCGAAAGGCACAAGCGCTTCAGACCGGAGGTGATCGAGCAGCTCGACCGCCTCCGGGAGAGGAACCCCACCTTCTCCATCTCCTTCCATCTACAGAAGGCGGGCCCGAGGGGGATGCCTCTCAAGGAGACGCCCGCCCGCACGGGCCTGAGGAAGGGGATCATCGAAAGGACCCTGGAGGAGATGACAAAGGAGGGGGAGGTGGTGCTCCTCGAGGGGGGGTTGGCCTTTCACCGCCGCTTTTGCGATGAGCTCAGGGGGCTGCTCCTCGAGCAGGTCCAGGAGTTCCACCGCAAGAACCCCATGCGGCCGGGCATCTCCCGGGAGGAGCTCAAAGGGAAGCTCTCCGAGGAGGTGGACCCGAAGCTATACAGCTTCGTCCTCGAAGGGCTCATAGAGGAGGGGAAGCTGGAATCGGAGAAGGAGTTGGTGCGGATCAAAGGACATCGCATCTCCTTATCTGGGCGAGAGGCCGAGGAGGTCAAGGAGGTAGAGGAGGCCTTCCGTTCCGCAGGCCTAACCCCTCCCACCTTCAAGGAGCTGCTCGAGCGACAAGCCTTGCAACCCCAGAGGGCCCGGGAGATCCTATCGCTGCTGGTCCATGAGGGGAAGCTGGTGAAGGTGAAGGAGGACCTCTATTTCCACCGCGAGCCCCTCGAGGGCCTGAAGGAGAAGCTTGTGGCCTTCCTCAAGGAGCGCGGCAAGATCTCCACCCAGGAGTTCAAGAACCTCACGGGGACCTCCCGCAAGTACGCCATACCTCTGGCCGAGTACTTCGACTCGGTCCGCCTCACCTTAAGGGTGGGGGATGAGAGGGTGCTGAGGGGCAAATGAGCTCCTGGGTTTGACGGCCTGCCCCCTCTCAACTTCTATAGGAGGCGTTGATCCTCACGTAGTCGTAGGAGAGGTCGCAGGTAAAGAGGCCGAAGCTGCCCTCGCCGAGCTGAAGGTCTACCTCTATCCTGAACTCGTCCCTCCTCATCAACTCCCTGACCTTCGCCTCGTCGAACTCCGGGGCTTGGACTCCGTCCTTGACCAGGGGCAACCCCTCGATGCGGATCTGTACCCGCGCCGGATCGATCTTCACCCCGGCATCCCCCAGGGCGACCATGAACCTGCCCCAATTGGGATCTGAGCCGAAGAGGGCGGTCTTCACCAAGGGCGAATGGGCCAAGCGGTAGGCGGCCCGCTCGGCATCCCGCCTGTTGCGGGCCCCGCGCACGACGATCTCCACCACCTTGGTGGCCCCCTCCCCGTCCCGGACTATCTCAAGGGCCAGACCCCTGGCCACCTCCTTCAGGGCCTCCCGGAGGGCCCCCATCCCCCCTTCCCCCAGGGGACCCGAGGCGCCGTTGGCCAAGAGGAACACCGTGTCGTTGGTACTCTGATCCCCGTCGACGGTGATCCTGTTGAAGCTCTCCGAGACCGCCTCCCGCAACAACCCCCTCAGCAAGGGCGGATCGATCCCCGCATCGGTCACCAGGAAGGCCAACATGGTGGCGAGGTTCGGCCGTATCATCCCTGCCCCCTTGGCGATCCCCAACACCGTGATCTCCTTGCCCCCGAAGGAGGTACTGGCCCAGCGGATCTTTGGGCGCTCGTCGGTGGTCATGATGGCACGGGCCGCCTCTTCGAACCCCTCCGGGCTCAAGGACCTCGACAACTCGGGCACCGCCGCCTCTATCCGCTCTATGGGCAGGGGCTCCCCGATGACGCCCGTGGAAGCCACCAGGACCTCCCCCTCCGGGATCCCCAGGGTTCGGGCTACCGCTTGGGCCATACGCCTGGCGTCCTCCAAGCCCTTGGGGCCGGTGCAGGCGTTGGCGCAGCCGCTGTTGGCTATGATGGCCCTGGCCCTCCCCCGTCTGAGCTTCCTCCTGCTGTACAGCACCGGTGCGGCCTTGACCCTGTTGGAGGTGAAGAGGCCCCACGCCGAGGCCTCAAGCTCCGAGTAGATAAGGGCCAAGTCCTCGGCCCCCTCCTTTATCCCACAGGAGATCCCTGCGGCCTTGAACCCCCGGGGAACCTTCATCTGCCGCAGCAGTGTTTGTATTTCTTGCCGCTGCCGCAGGGGCAGGGGTCGTTGCGGCCGATCTTACGGCCCTTGCGCCGTACGGGGGTGCGAGGCCGAGGCCTGGTGACCTCCTCGGCCGTGGGAGCAGGGGGCGGGGGTGGGGCGCCGCCGTGGATGAGGAAGACCCTCTGGCCCAAGGCCCGCTCAAGGGGCGGCACCTCCTCTTCCTTGGCCACCTGTACGGCGAAGAGCTTCGCTGTGGCGTCTTCCTTCACACGCTGCAGCATCTGGACGAACATCTCATAGCCTTCGCGCTTGTACTCCACCAGGGGGTCCTTCTGGGCGTAACCCCTAAGGCCTATTCCCTCCTTGAGGTAATCGATGTTCAGCAGGTGGTCCTTCCAATGGCTGTCCAAGGTCTGAAGCAGCAGGAACTTCTCCAGGTCCCTCATGAGCTCTGGACCGAGCAGCCGCTCCTTCTCCTCGTAGAAGGCCTTGGCCCGATCAAGCAATGCCTCCCTCAGCTCCTCCTGCTTCATCTTCAGGAGCTCCTGCTGCTCGAGCTCCAAAGGGAAGGAGAACTGCCGCTTGAAGGCCTCCTTGAGGCCCTCCAAGTCCCACTCCTCGGGGTAGCTCTTGGGGTCGGTGTAGGTCTCCATCAACCCCTCCACCACATCCTCGATCATCTCGAGGACCAGCTCCCGTAGCCCCTCCCCCTTCAGGATCTGCTTCCTCATGGAGTAGACCACTTCCCGTTGCTGGTTCATCACGTCGTCGTACTCCAGGAGGTGTTTCCTGATCTCGAAGTTGTGGGCCTCGACGCGCTTCTGGGCGCTCTCGATGGCCTTGGTGACCAGGGGGTGCTCGATGGGCTCACCGTCATCCACACCGAGCTTGTCCATGATGCGGCTGATGCGGTCCGAGCCGAAGATCCTCAACAGGTCGTCCTCCAGCGACAGGTAAAAGCGCGAGGATCCCGGGTCGCCCTGACGACCGGCCCTTCCGCGGAGCTGGTTGTCAATACGGCGCGACTCGTGTCTCTCTGTGCCGATGACGTGAAGTCCCCCGAGCTTCACCACCTCTTCCTTCTCGCGGTTGGTTATCTCGAGGGCCCGTTTGTAGGCCTCTTGGAACTCCTTCTCGTCGGCCCCGTCCCCTGCCATCTTCTTGGCCAAGAACTTGGGGTTGCCTCCGAGCAGGATATCAGTGCCTCGGCCGGCCATATTGGTGGAGATGGTGACGGCTCGGAGCCTTCCGGCTTGGGCGATGATCTCGGCCTCCTTGGCGTGGTGCTTGGCGTTGAGCACATGGTGGGAGATCCCTCTGCGTTTGAGCATCTGGCTCAGGCGCTCGGACTTCTCGATGGAGACCGTACCCACCAGGACAGGGCGGCCCTTTTTGTGGAGCTCTTCTATCTCCCTCACCACCGCCTGGAACTTCTCCTTCTCGGTCTTGTAGATCACGTCCGGGTAGTTGGTGCGGATGAGGGGTCGATTGGTGGGGATGACCACCACGTCCAGGTCGTAGATCTTCTTGAACTCCACGGCCTCGGTGTCCGCGGTCCCCGTCATCCCGGCCAGTTTCTTGTACATGCGGAAGTAGTTCTGGAAGGTAATGGTGGCCAGGGTTTGATTTTCGCTCTCGATCCTCACGCCCTCCTTGGCCTCGATGGCCTGATGGAGGCCATCTGACCAGCGCCTGCCCGGCATGAGCCTGCCCGTGAACTCATCGACGATGATGACCTTGCCGTCCTTCACCACGTAGTCCCGGTCGCGCTTGAAGAGATGGTGAGCCCGTAGGGCCTGATTCACGTGGTGGACCAGGTCTATGTGGCGCGGGTCGTAGAGGTTCTCCACCCCCAAAAGCTCCTCCACCTTGGCCACCCCCTCCTCGGTGAGGGCTACGGTGTGGGTCTTCTCGTCCACGGTGAAGTGG
>QMLK01000032.1 GCA_003646705.1 Deltaproteobacteria bacterium
CCCCTCAGCGAAAACTCGGCCTTGACAAAGTTCCGGAGCCCGTATAATTATTAGCTCTCGAAGAAAGCTGTTTTATTTGAAAGGGGGTGAAAGATAGGCGAATCGGGATGAAGGGAAAGGTTAGAAGGCGTTATCTGGAGGGTCAAGCTTTAAAACAAGATGACATTAAATAATGCAAGGAGGGAGGGGAAATGGGAAGGAAGATAGTTTTCATCCTGGTAGCCCTTGCCTTTGCAACCTTCTTAGTCTTCGATTACGGTCTTTGCGCTGGTAAGAAGGTCATCGAGTTAAACTACGCCAACTTCTTCCCACCCACACACATCCAGGCCAAGCTGGGCGAGAGCTGGATCAAGGAGATAGAGAAGCGCACCGGTGGAAAGGTCAAGATCACCTACTTCCCCGGCGGCGCCCTCCTCAAGGGGAACCAGATCTACGACGGAGTGATCAAAGGGGTGGCGGACATCGGGATGAGCTGCTTCGCCTACACGAGGGGGCGTTTCCCCGCCATCGAGGCCATCGACCTGCCCATGGGTTACCCCAGCGGAAAGGTGGCCACCCGGGTGATCAACGAGTTCTACAAGAAGTTCCGCCCCAAAGAGCTGGATGAGGTGAAGGTGCTGTACCTTCACGCCCATGGGCCGGGGCTGCTCCACAGCAAGAAGGCCGTCTACAAGATGGAGGACCTGAAGGGGCTCAAGATCCGCTCCACCGGCTTTAGCGCCAAGGTGGCCAAGGCCTTGGGGGCGGTGCCTGTGGCCATGCCTCAAGGCGGGACCTATGAGGCCCTGCAGAAGGGGGTGGTGGACGCCACCTTCAGCCCCATGGAGGTGCTCAAGGGCTGGAAGCAAGCAGAGGTGATCAAGTACACGGTGGAGTGCTACAGCATCGGCTACACCACCGGTATGTTCGTGGTCATGAACAAGAGGAAGTGGAACTCCCTGCCGGAGGACATCCAGAAGGTCTTCGAGGAGGTGAGCGAGGAGTGGATCGCCAAGCACGGCGATGCCTGGGACGCCAGCGACGCGGAGGGCCGCAAGTTCACCCTCAGCCTCGGCAACAAGATCATCCCTCTGTCAGCCTCTGAGAGCGCCCGCTGGGCCAAGGCGGTTCGGCCGGTCATCGACGAGTACGTAGCCGGGGTCGAGAAGAAAGGCCTGCCTGGCAAGGAGTACGTCGAGGCCATAAGGAACCTGATAAAGAAGTGCGGAGGAAAGTAGGAGGAGCGAAATCCACTATGGCTTAGGGAAGGGGGTGGCGGGAGAACTCGTCGCCCCCTTCTTATGTTAGGGAGCAAGGGATGCTTGATCTATTGCGCTTTATAAAGCGGCTGTCGAGGGTCTTGAACTGGGTGGCGGGTTGGAGCCTCGTCGGCATGACGGCCCTTACCTGCGCAGACGTGATTCTCAGGTGCTTTCGCCGCCCCATCCTCGGGACCTACGAGATCGTCGGCTTCCTAGGGGCGGTGGTCATCTCCTTCGCCCTGGCCGAGACCACCCTTGAACGGGGCCATGTGGCGGTGGAGGTCGTGGTCTCACGGCTCCCCCTCAAGATCCAGGGGATCATCTACCTCATCACCCACCTCATGGGCATAGGCCTCTTTCTGCTCATCGCCTACGAGTGCTGGTCTTACGGGAACGACCTGAAGGCCAGTGGTGAGGTATCCCTTACCCTGAAGCTTCCCTTCTTCCCCGTGTTGTACGGCATATCGTTCTCCGCCTTGGTAGTCTCTCTCATACTCCTCGGGGACATCTTTCTCATGCTCGCCAGAGGCCCCGGGGAATGGTACCGTTGGGAGGAATGACATGGACCCGACCACTTTGGGCCTCATCGGTATCGTAGTCCTGATCGTGCTTCTTTTCTCAAGGATGCCCGTAGGCTTCGTCATGGCCCTGGTGGGCTTCGTCGGATTCAGTTACATGGTCAACCTGGAGGCAGGGTTGAGCCTCCTGGCCAAGGACATCTTCGCCATCTTCGGCTCCTACAGCCTCACGGTGGTGCCGCTCTTCATCTTCATGGGACAGGTGGCCTTCCACGCCGGCATCAGCCGCAGGCTCTACGACACCGCTTACACCTTCTTCGGCCACTATCCTGGGGGGTTGGCCATGGCCACCGTGGGGGCCTGTGCCGGGTTTGCGGCCATCTGCGGCTCCACCAACGCCTCGGCCGCCACCATGGCCACGGTGGCCCTGCCGGAGATGAAGCGTTTTCGCTACGATAGCCGCCTGGCCACCGGCACCGTGGCAGCGGGGGGCAGCCTCGGGATCCTCATCCCACCGAGCGTCATCTTCATCATCTACGGCATCATGACGGAGCAGTCCATCGGGAAGCTCTTCATCGCAGGGATCATCCCCGGGCTCATCCTGGCCGGTCTCTTCTGTCTGACCATCTACATCTGGGCCAAGGTCAACCCCGGGGTAGCCCCGAGGGGCTCCAGGGCCGCCTGGAAGGAGAGGCTCCGATCCCTGAGCGGTGTGGCGGAGACCCTCACCCTCTTCATGCTGGTCATGGGTGGGCTCTTCGCCGGCTTCTTCACCCCCACCGAAGCGGGGGCCGTGGGGGCAGGAGGGGCCATAGTATTGGCCATCTTGCGCCGGAGGTTGAGCTGGCAGGGCTTCATCCAGGCGATGCTCGAGAGCACCCGGATCTCGTGCATGGTGCTGCTGATAGTGGCCGGGGCCACCATCTTCGGCCACTTCTTAGCCATCACGAGGATCCCCTACGCCTTGGCCAAGTGGGTAGCGGAGTTGCCCCTGCCCCATTGGGCCATCATGGCGGTGATCATCGGTGTATATCTGATCGGGGGCTGCTTCCTGGACGCCCTGGCCCTGATCCTGCTGACCATACCCATCTTCTATCCCGTGGTCACATCCATGGGTTACGACCCCATCTGGTTCGGGGTGATCATCGTGTTGGTGACCCAGATGGGGGTGATCACACCACCGGTGGGGGTCAACGTCTACGTGGTCAGCGGCGTGGCCAAGGAGGTACCCTTGGAGGAGATCTTCAAGGGTGCCCTACCCTTCCTGGCCGCCTTGATAGCGACGTCCCTGATCCTCATCCCCTTCCCAAAACTGGCCCTCTTCTTGCCAAGCTTGATGAGATAAGGAGGAAGTGATGAAGGAAAGGCTCCTTGAGAGGCTACTGGAGGTGGCCAACAAACCCTTCGAGGCCCTGAAGGACCTCCGGGCGAAGAAGAAGGTCATCGGGAGCACCCTGGCAGATGTGCCCGAAGAGTTGATCCACGCCGCAGGCCTACACCCCTTCCTGATCCTGGGCACCAACGAACCCATCAGGGTATCGGCGGCCCTGATGCCTGATAACTGCTGTTCCCTGGCCCGCAGCAATCTGGAGCTGGTGCTCGCCTATCAGCCGGACTTCTTCGACGGCTTCGTGCTCTCACAGGTCTGCGATACCACGCAGCACCTGTGCGATATCTGGAAACGGCGGTTCCAAGACCGCTACTTCGAGAACTTCTTGGCCCCCCGTCAGGTCTCAAGGCCGAGCGCCAGGCAATGGGTGGCCGTGGAGATGAGGCGCCTGAGGGAAAGCCTCGGCCGTTACGCCGGTAGGGCCATAACGGATGATGACCTTCGGCGGAGCATCCGTCTCTTCAACGAAAACAGGGCCTTGCTCAGGAGGCTATACGACGTGAAGCGCCGAGCCCCGGGGCTGTTCTCGAACCGCGAGTTCTTCGACGTGGTGAAGGCCGCCTTCTTCATGGATCGGTCCGAGCACACCGAACTGCTCAAGCCCTTGGTGCAATGGGCCGAAGGGGAGGCGGAGAAGGGAGCCGCTGATGGGCACTTTCCCGCCGTAGTGGCCGGCATCGTGGTGGAGCCCCCCCAGATCTACGACCTGCTCGACGAGGTAGGGGCCAACGTCGTGGCCGACAACCTGCCCACGGCATCCCGCTACATCTATTACGACGTCTCAGAGGAGGGGGACCCCATCGAGGCCATGGCCGAGCGGCACGTCTCCAGACCCAACTTCAGCCCCATCAACGACCAGGTGGAGCGGATATACACGGACTTGATCGAGCTTTACAGGGAGTACGCAGCCCAGGCCATCTTCTACATCCACATAAAGTACTGCGAGTCCCAAGACTACGACCTGCCCGACATAAAGCGGAAGATGCGTGAAGAGGGGATACCGATGCTGGTGGTCGAGACCGAGTACCAGAGCACCCACCTCGCCCTTATGAAGACCCGCATCGAGGCCTTCTGCGAGGCGGTATTGGGGAGGGTATGACCATGCAAGGGGAAAAACCGAAGAGCGCCAAGGAGCTGGCCAAGGAGCTCACCGCTCAGTACCTGGAGGAGGCCCGAACTGCCCACGAACACGGCAAATACGTGGCCTACACCACAGCTGTCTCCCCCGTGGAGATCTTCGTGGCCCACGACATCATACCCATCTACCCCGAGAACCACTCCGTGGCCTGCATCACTAAGAGGCTCTGCACGGAGCTGTCCGAGGCCATGGAGAACGAGGGCTACACCTCCCACCTCTGCGCTTACGCCCGATGCGACCTGGGATACCGCCTTGTGGGCAAGAGCCCCATGGGGGGCATCCCCGACCCCGATTTCCTGCTGGCCTGTAACGCCCAATGCTTCACCCTGACCAAGTGGTTCGAGGTGCTCTCCCGACAGTACCGGGTGCCGCTGTTCGTCTTCGACACCCCCCAATGGATAAGGGACCAAGAGGCCCGAAAGAGCATCCTCCGTTATTGTGTGGAGCAACTGAAGGAGCTCATCTCCGCCCTCGAAGAGCTCACGGGCAAGAGGTTCGACTACGACCGCTTGAGGGAGGTGGTAAGGCTCTCGGATGAGGCGAGCCGCCTCTATCGGAGGTTCCTCGACATGGCCTCCTACAAGCCCTCTCCCATCACCATCTTCGATGCGCTGATCCACATGGCCATAACCGTCTATCTGCGCGGCACCCCTCAGGCGGTCCTCTACTATCGGACGCTGGTGGACGAGGTGCAGCAGAAGGCCGACCGAGGCGAGGGAGCCGTACCCAATGAGCGCTTCCGCCTTTACTGGGAGAACCTCCCCATCTGGTTCAAGTTCAGGGACCACTTCAACCTGCTGGCCTCCTATGGGGCGGCCATCCTTACGTCGCTGTACGTGCACGCCTGGAGCTACGAGTTTGACCTGCAGAAGGACCCCCTCGAGACCTTGGCGGAGAACTACGTCTCGGTCTTCTCCAACGTGACCCTGGAGGAGCGGGCCGAGATGGCCCTGGACCTCTTCCGACGCTACAGCCTCAACGGCATGATCATGTTCATAAACCGGAGCTGCAAGGCAGTCTCCTTCGCCGTGCACGAGCTGCGAGACCTGCTCAGCGAGAAGACGGGGATCCCCGCCCTGGTCTTCGAGGCCGACATGGGCGATCCGCGCTTTTACTCAGAGGCCCAGATAAGGACCAGGATAGAGGCCTACCTGGAGACCTTGGAGAGGCTCGAAGGTTGAGATGGCGAATACGGGCATCGTCAGGGACGAGCGCTACATGGAACACGATATGGGGCCTTTCCATCCGGAGAGCCCCCAGAGGCTTGAGGCGATATACCGGGCCCTGGAGGAGCTCAAGGGGCGCTACGAGGAGATCCCACCGCGGCATGCCACCCATGAGGAAGTGGCCCTCATCCACGCCCCCTCCTATATCAAGCGAATAGAGGCCACTGCATCCTCCCCCTATGTCCAGTTGGACCCGGACACCGCCACGTGCCCCCGAACCTACGAGGTGGCGCTGCTGGCTGTAGGGGGGCTCCTCGAAGCGGTGGATCGCGTCCTGGAGGGAAGGCTACAGAGCGCCTTCGCCCTGGTGAGGCCCCCGGGGCATCACGCGGAGCGCGACCGCGCCATGGGCTTCTGCATCTTCAACAACGTGGCCATCGCCGCCAGGTACGCCCAGGGAAAGGGCCTTGAGCGCATCCTGATCGTCGACTGGGACCTGCACCACGGAAACGGCACCCAGCACGCCTTCTGGGAGGACCCCTCGGTCCTCTACTTCTCCACTCACCAGTTCCCCTATTACCCCGGCTCCGGCCATTGGAAGGAGATAGGGGGCGGTAAGGGGAAAGGGTTCACGGTCAACTGCCCCCTGAGGGTGGGCCACGACGACCGCGATTACGCCAACATCTTCCGCCACCACCTGAGGCCCATCGCCCTGAAGTTCCGCCCCCAGTTGATCCTGGTCTCGGCGGGCTTCGACACCTACCACCACGACCCCTTAGGGGGGATGAAGGTCACCGAGAGGGGCTTTGCCCGCCTGATGGACTTGGTGCTGGAGATGGCCCAAGAGACCTCAAACCCCGTGGTCTTGACCTTAGAGGGGGGATACCACGTCCAGGGGGTAGCTCGTTCCGTGGTGGAGGTGGTGAGGAGGCTCACAGGGGAGGTCAACTTCGACCGCGATCAACTGAGGGAGGAAGAGGACGAGGCCTTCGGGAGGGTAGCGGAGACCCTGGAGAAGTTCAGGGAGCCCCTTCGCCCTTATTGGGACTTCGACTGACCGCCGAACGGTTTATCCGCTCCTTCATCTCCTTTCCGGTCTTGAAACGGGGGAACCTCTTCGGGGGGACATCTATGGGCTCGCCGGTACGGGGGTTGCGGCTCCGGTGCCCCTGCTGGGTCCTGACCACGAAGCTGCCGAAACCCCTCACCTCGATCCGTTCACCGCGGGCCAGGGCCTCCTCCAACTCCTCGAAGACGGTGTCCACGATCACCTTGGCCTCCTTCTGGCTGATCTCCAACCTCTCAGCGAGCCTCTGGACCAGATCCCTCTTGGTCATCTCCCCCTCCTCAGAGGACGTTCTCCTTTATGAACTGCACGCCCCTCCTGAAGATCTCCACCCCCTCTCCCACCTCAGGCAAGGATTCCCTCCTCCAGCGAGGGTGGTTGGTGAAGTGGTGGAAGGCCTCGGGATGGGGCATGAGGCCGAAGACCCTGCCGCTCGGGTCGCAGATCCCCGCCACGGCCCCCTCGGAGCCATTGGGGTTCAGGGGGTACTGCATCGTGGGGTTGAGGTCCCTGTCGGCGTACTGCAGGACCACGAAGCCCCCTTCGAAGAGCTCCCCGAGGACTCCATGGTCCGCCACCAGGAACTTGCCCTCCCCGTGCCTCACCGGCAGGTAGAGCTTCTCGAGCCCATGGGTGAAGACGCAGCGAGAGGAGGGGTTGACCTTGAGATAGACCCAGCGGTCCTCGAAGCGGCCGGAGTCGTTGAAGGTGAGGGTCGCCTGCTGCTGCCCATACCGCCCTCCCATGGCGGGCACCAATCCCATCTTCACGAGGAGCTGAAAGCCGTTACAGATCCCGAGGATGAGCTTCCCCTCCTCGATGAACCTCAGGACCTGGTCCCAGAGGCGCTCCCCCGTCCTTTTGACTCGGGCGTGGAGAAAGCGATTGGCGCAGGCCTTGGCAGCTCCCAGGTCGTCACCGTCCAGGAACCCACCGGGGAAACAGAGTATGTGATAATCGTCGAGGCTCTTGGAGCCCTCCAGGAGGTCGTAGATGAAGACGATCTCCACCTCCTCGGCCCCCGCGAGCCTGAAGGCGTGGGCGGTCTCGTACTCGCAGTTTATGCCGTTGCCCGCTAAGACCAATACCTTAACCTTTCCCCCCATCCTTAGGGCCACCCCTAAACCAGAAGGCCATCACCAGCCCCACCATCAAGGAGGCCGAACCCACCCATACTATCCATACCCCTGGATCACGGGCCACTTCAAGCCCCGTCCAGTAGCGGCGCTGCACCCCCTCGAGGGCGACAGTGATGCCCCTGCCCTGCCAGCTCCTGTCACCTTCCTTGTGCAAAAGCAACCAAACCCCCTTTGGCTTCTCCTCGGGGAAGAAGAAGACCACCAAGGCCCCCTCCCCCATGCCGTGCACATCCGAGGCGTACTTCATCAGCCCGAGGCGCCCTCCCCCGGGCAGGGAGACGAAATCCCCGGGCCTCAACAGGACCTCCCTGTCCTCCCCCGAGGCCTTTATCGAGAGCTTCACCCTCTCCTTCCCCTTGGAGCCGTAAGAGGCTTGGTAGAAGGTCAGGCCCCTGAACTCCACGGGGTGGTTCACCCGCACCTCCACCCCTTCGAGGACCACCTTGCCGTCCTCCAAGAAGGAGAGCCTGCTTACGTACTCCTTCGGGGTCCCATCTGGCCAGAAGGTGACCTCGAAGTCGTCGCATCGTACCTCGAAGGGGAGACGTCTGACCCCCTCGCCCCCCACGACCACCTTGTCCGAGG
>QMLK01000033.1 GCA_003646705.1 Deltaproteobacteria bacterium
CCCCTGGAGCATCCTCAGGATCTCCTCCCCCATGGGGTCCCGTCCCACCACTCCGCATAGCTCCGCCCGACCGCCCAAGGCGCAGACGTTGTGGACCACGTTGGCCGCCCCTCCCAACAGACGACTCGACTGCTCCACCGCCACTACAGGGACGGGGGCCTGAGGGGATATCCTCTCTACCTTGCCCCAGAGGAACTCATCCATCATCACATCGCCCACCACCAATACGCGGGCCCTTTTGAAGGCCTCCAGTAGCTCCTCCACGTCGAGCTCGTTTATCGCCTTCCGCCACATCTCAGAAGACCCTTATCAGGACCCTGCGGCTGCGGGGGCCGTCGAATTCGCAGAAGAAGACCCCCTGCCAGGTGCCGAAGGCCAATCGCCCCCCGGCGACGGGGATCATCACCGAGGAACCCACCAAGGTGGCCTTTATGTGGGAGTCGGCATTTCCCTCGGTGTGCTTGTAACGGGCCCCAGGGGGCACCAAGCGTTCGAGCGCCTCGAGGATGTCCTGTTTGACGCTTGGATCGGCGTTCTCATTGACGGTTATCCCCGCTGTGGTATGGGGGACGTAGAGGAGACAGATCCCCTCCTGGACCCCCGAGGCCCTGACGGCCTCCTCCACCTGCGGGGTTATGTCTATCAGCTCCGTCCTCCTGGAGGACCTCAACTGAAGCTCCTTTGAGAACATCCCTACCTCCTATGCCTCTATCCTGGGGAAGAGAGGCACCGGTTGCTCCACCTCCTGCCCCTCGGGCATCCCCCCCCAGCGCCCCGCCTCCTCGATCCGTACATCGCTCAGGGCCCCCTTGAAGCCCAACATCCTCCAAAGGCACTCCGAGGAGGAAGGCATGAAGGGAAAGGCCATAATGGCGATGAACCGCAAGGATTCCAGGGAGTTGTAAAGGCTCTCCTTGAGCTCCCTCTCCTTGTTCTCCTTGGCCAAGCTCCAAGGGGCGGTGTCGTCCAGGTACTTGTTCACTGCCCCGATGAACTCCCAGAGGGCGGCAAGGGCCCGCTGGAAGGCCATATCCTCCATCTGTCGCCCGTACTCCTGAAGGGCCTCTTCGGCCCTTTTGTGGAGCCCCCCTGCAGAGGTCGGAGCGGGGACCCGTCCCTTTAGGTACCTCCTCACCATGGTCAGGACCCTGCTGACGAGGTTCCCGAAGTCATTGGCCAACTCCCCGTTTATCCGGTGGACTATGGTTGCCTTTGAGAAGTCCCCGTCCATGCCAAAGGGGACCTCCCTGAGGAGGAAGTAACGGAACTGATCGACCCCGTATTCTTTGGCCATCTCGTAGGGGTCGACGACGTTGCCCGCGCTCTTGCTCATTTTCTGTCCCTCCACCGTCCACCAGCCATGGGCGAAGACCTGCTTGGGCAGGGGCAGCCCCGCTGACATGAGGAAGGCCGGCCAGTATACGGCGTGAAAGCGCAGGATGTCCTTGCCGATGATGTGGCAGTCGGCGGGCCAGTAGCGCCGATAGCGATCCTCGGGAAAGCCCACACCGGTCAGGTAGTTTATGAGGGCGTCGAACCAGACGTAGAGCACGTGCTCAGGGTCATTGGGCAGGGGTATGCCCCAGCGGAAGGAGGTCCGGGAGATGGAGAGGTCCCTCAGCCCTCCCCTCACGAAGCTCAGGACCTCGTTGTAGCGGACAGGGGGGCGTACGAAGTCGGGGTTCTCCTCCAGGTGCCTCAACAGGGGCTCCTGGTAGCGGGAGAGGCGGAAGAAGTAGCTCTTCTCCTTGAGGCGCTCGGTGGGCCTCCCGCACTCAGGACACCTCCTGCCCTCCAGGAGCTGGGTCTCGGTCCAGAAGCTCTCGCAGGGGATGCAATACCAATCTTCATACTCGCCGAGGTATATATCGCCCCTCTGCCACACCCTCTCGTAGAAGGCCAGGACCGCCCTCTCGTGCCGCTGTTCGGTCGTACGGATGAAGTCGTCGTTGGATATGTCCAGGAGCCTCCACAGGTCCTTGAAACGCTCCACCACCCTGTCGGCCAACCCCTTTGGGGTCTCCCCGCTCTGCTCGGCTGCCTTCTCCACCTTCTGACCGTGCTCATCGGTGCCGGTGAGGAAGAAGGTATCGTAGCCGGCCAGGCGTTTGTAGCGGGCTATGACATCGGCAGCGATGGTGGTGTAGGCGTGTCCTATGTGGGGGACGTCGTTCACGTAGTAGATGGGGGTGGTCACGTAAAAGCTCTTCATCCCTTCCCTTCCTCCTTCGTGCCGTGCAGCTCACTCATGGGCAAGGTCACGATGGCCCCGTCTTGGAGCTGGACGGTCACCGTCTTGAGCAGGACGTTCTGTCTGATGACCTTGCCCTCCCCGTACTTCGTCTGGACCCGTTTGCCGAGCCGGGGGGCCCCTTCTTTCAACTCTTGGTAGGCGTCTATCTCGAAGGTGAGGCAGCACATGAGCCGGCCGCAGACCCCGGAGATCTTCTCTGGATTGAGGGGGAGGTTCTGCTCCTTGGCCATCCTGATGGTCACCATATCGAACTCCTTCAGGAAGGTGCTGCAGCAGAGCTCTCTGCCGCAAGGGCCCAACCCCCCGACCATCTTGGCCTCGTCTCGCACGCCGATCTGCCGCATCTCGATCCTCATCCGCAACCGAGAGGCCAGTTGTTTGACGAGGGCCCGGAAGTCGACCCGCTGTTCGGCGGTGAAGAAGAAGATGACCTTTCCCTCCTCCGGGAGGTACTCCACCTCCACCAACTTCATGGGGAGACCCAAGTTCTCTATCAACTCTTCGCAGATGCTGCGAGCCCTCTCCTCCTTCTGTTGCAGCTCCCTCAGCTTCTCGAGATCCCCCTCATCGGCAGGACGCAACACCGGGGGTAAGGCCCCCTCCTGCCCCTCCAGCTCAAAAGGCGAACTGACGACCTCGGCCACCTGAGGGCCGGTCGGCGTAGAGACCAGGACCAGCTCCCCCTTCTTCAGGCCCCTGGTGGCCCGGAAGGAACCCATCTTCCCCCTCTTCAACAGTCGAGCCCTTACGACCAAAAGCCCCATCCTTCCTCCTCGCTACGGTGCAGAGGAGAGAAAGATAACACGGCTTAGGCCGCCGCTCAACCTTTGAAGGGAAGGGTTTAACGGTACCTGAGCACCTCCAAGAGAGAGCGCTCCAGGGAGAGCCTCACGTTGGCGTTGTCGTCCAGGGACCGCCGGACCCTCTGGATCTCCCATAGGAGGTCCAAAAGCCCCTCATCGGCCTTGACCCAGAGTTCCTCCTTGAGGAAGGACAGGAGGACGCCCAGGAGGTGCTTGGCGCCATCGCGGTCACGGGAGAAATGTTCCGCCAACTCGAGGGCCGAAAGGACATCCCCCGCCGCCAGAAAGTCCTCTACCTCTTTCCTCAAGGTCTTGAGGGCATCGATGTCCATACGGAGGGCTCGTCCAGGGCTCCCCTCCGCGAAGGCAGCAGCCGCCGGGTCCCCCACACCCTGCATCCTCAGGACCTCCCTGACCTCTTCATCCCTCAAGGGGAAGAACCGCAAGAGCTGACAGCGGGACACGACCGTGGGGGGGAGCTCCTCAGCCTTTCGGGCCAAGAGGATCAGTACGGTACGGGGAGGGGGTTCCTCCAGGGTTTTCAGAAAGGCATTGGCCGCCTCCAAGGTCATCTGCTCCGCACCGTCCACTATGACCCCCCTCCACCGCGCCTCCAGGGGGCGCATGGTGAGCCCCCTCATCACCTCACGGATCTGATCCACCTTGACAGTGGCGCCCTCGGAGGAGACGAAGAGGAGATCGGGATGGGAGAGCCTGGAGAGTTTGATGCACGACGGACATCGGTCACAGCCCTCGCCTGGGGAGACCGCACAGTTCAAGGCCTGAAGGAAGGCGAGGGCCACCGTCCTCTTCCCGATCCCCTCAGGCCCCACAAAGAGGAGGGCGTGCGGGACCCGTCCCCGCTCTATCATCGCCCTCAAGAGCTGCACGGGCCTTCTATGGCCTACAACCCTCCCGAAGCCCATTCCTCGAGGAAACCGCGGAGGATCCCCCTGATCTCCCCTTGAACCTCCCCCTTGGGCCTGTGGGATGAGTCGACCACCTTGACCCTGAGGGGCTCCTCCTCCGCTATCCGAAGGTAGCCCTCCCTCACCCTCTTGTGGAACTCCACCCCTTCCTCTTCGAAGCGGTCCACGCCCCTCGTCCGCGCCAAGCCCACCTCCACCTCGCAGTCCAGGAGGATGGTGAGCCGGGGCCAGATCCCCCCTGTGGCCCTCCTGTTCCCCTCCTTCACAAAGGCCAGGTCGAGGCCCCTGCCGTATCCTTGGTAGGCAGTGGTGGAGTCCACAAAACGGTCGCAGAGGACCACCTTCCCCGCCTCCAAGGCGGGTTTGATGACTTGCCTGACGTGTTCTGCCCGATCGGCCAGGAAGAGAAAGAGTTCGGCGAGGGGTTGAAGGGGCAAGGTCGCGCTGAGGAGCAACTGCCGCAACTCCCGCCCCAGGGGAGTCGCTCCCGGTTCGAAGGTGACCACCGTCGGCAGACCCTCAGCCCTCAGGAACTCCTCCGCCAGATGCAGGTGGGTGCTCTTGCCGCTGCCTTCGATCCCCTCGAAGGTTATGAGGACCCCCCCTTTCACCTCACCTCCCGGTCAACGCTTGGATCTTCTTCAGGATCCCCTTGCGCCGCTCCTCCTTGGGGCCGAGCTGAAGGGCGCGGCGGTAAAGCCTCAGGGCCTCGTCTTTCCGGCCCAGCCTGGAGTAAACGTCGGCCAGATGTTCCGTGATGATGGGATCCTTGGGGACGAGCTCGTGGGCTCGCTTCAGGTGCTGCAGGGCGCGATCGTATTCGCCCCTCTTGTAGTAGACCCAACCGAGGCTGTCGATGATGTAACCGTCGTTTGGCCTCACCTCCAGGGCCCGCTTGATGAGCTTCTCTGCCTCATCGAGTCTGATCCCGCGTTCGGCGTAGCTGTAGCCGAGCCAGTTCAGGGCATCGGCGTGTCTTGGGTCGACCTCGATCGCCCTGCGCATGAAATCCAGGGACCTCTCCTCCTCGCCCAGCTTGTCGTAGAGGACCCCCAGGCGGAAGAGGACCTCTGCGCTGGCCTTGCCCTTCTGCAAGAGGCCCTCGAGGATCTCCACGGCCTTGCGGAACTGGCCCTCCTCCTCGTAAAGGAGGGCCAAGACATAGCTCAAGGTCGAATCGCCGGGCCTCTCCCTCAAGGCCTCCTCCACCCGGTCCTTCGCCTCCTCGATCCGCCCCTCCTTCTGGAGGATGTAGGCCATGTACTTTACGGCGTCGGGATAGAGCTCGGCCTTCGGGGGTATCCCCTCCAGTTCCCTCAGGGCCTCCTCCGGCTTGCCCATGTCCATGAGGGCCATGGCCAGGTAGAGCCTGACCTTGTGGCTCTGGGGACGAAGGGCCAAGACGAAACGGAACTCCTCTGCAGCCTCCTCATAGCGCCCTTGCTGATAGAGGATCAACCCGATCTTTACCCGTACCTGCAGGTTCTCGGCGTCGAGCTCCTTGAGGAACTGGAACTCCTTGAGGGCCTCCTTGAACTTCTTCTCCCTCAGCAGGAGTTGCCCGAGCCTCTCGCGGGCTTGAAGGTTCAAGGGGTGATGGCGCAGCAGCCTCTTGTAGAGCCTCATGGCCTGCTCGGGTTCCCCCCTCAACTCGTAGAGGATGGCCATGTCCATGAGGGCTGCCTCAAGGTCGGGCTTAAGCTCGAGGACCTTCTCGTAATGGGTCAGGGCCTCATCGTATTTGCCCATCTCACAATAGACCCGGGCCAGGTAATAAAGCCCCATGGTAGAGGTGGGGTCCCTTTCGAGGAGGTCCTTCAAGGTATCCACCGCCCTCTCGTAGTCCTTCTCCTCGACGTAAAGGGAACTCAGGATGATGTAGGCCTTGGTGTCCTCGGGGGCCAACTGCAGGATCTCCTTGTAGATCTCTATGGCCTCCTTCCGACGGCCCGTGGCCGAGAGGATCCCCCCCAGGATCCTTCGAGCGTAGACGTTCTCCGGGTCCTTGAGGAGGGCCTCTCGACAAGCCTCTTCGGCTCGAGAGGACTCACCCTTCCTCAACCACAGGGAGGCCAACTCGGTGTAGAGGAAGGAGGAACGAGGATCGTGGTTTAGGGCCTCCTTGTACTCCTTCAGGGCCCCCTCCAGATCGCCCTTGGCCAAGAGGAGCCTCCCCTTCATGTAGTGGTACATGGCCTCTGCTGAGGGCTCGCGTCCCTGGGGGACGGCAGGGGAGGAGGCCCTCCTGACCAAGGAGCAGCCTGTGAGAACCAAAACCACCAGGATTACGATCGCCCTCTTCGCCATGGCCTTCGAAATTAGCCGGAATTATGCCCCATCGACCGAAGGGGCGCAACTCACAGCTTGCACAGACGGCGGAGGGCCTCCTTGAGCAACTCCTCCACAGCCAAAGGGCCCTTCTCCTTGATCACCTTCGAGATGGTGCCCTTGGCCACTGTGCGGTTGAAGCCGAGCTGGACCAAAGCGGCCACTGCGTCCTGAAAAGACGGCAGGAGGGCCTCAGGGGTCTCCTTCTTACCCCTTGAGACCTTGTTCCCGAGCTCAAAGACCATCCGCTCCGCGATCCTCTTACCTATCCCCGGCACCCGGCGGAGCCTCTCGGTATCCCCTCCCATCAGGGCCTCCTCGAGCTCCTCGGCGGCCATCCCCGATAGCAGCGTCAGGGCCACCCTGGGCCCCACCCCCCTTACCGAGATCATCATCTCGAAGAGCTCCCTCTCCTTGGGCGAGGAGAAACCGTAGAGGGACAAGCCCTCGTTGTGGACATAGGTGTAGACCAGTAGCTCCACCTCCTCCCCCTCATCGGGGAGCCGGTAAAAGGTGGAGAGGGGGATCTGAAGGCCGTAACCCACCCCCCCTACGTCGATCACCACCTGGGTGGGCTCCCTCCTCAAGAGCCTGCCGCGCAGATAGGAGATCATGACTCCCAGGCCCTGTGGAGGTGACAGATGGCCACCGCCAGGGCATCCGAGGCGTCCAAGGAGGGGTCCTCCTCAAGGCCCAAGAGCCTCTTCACCATCTCCCGAACCTGCTCCTTCGTGGCCCTGCCGTAGCCTGTGAGGGCGATCTTGACCTCCATGGGGGAGTACTCGTAAAGGGGGAGGAGGCTGTCCGCTGCAGCCAAGGAGATGACCCCTTGGATCTGGCCGAGACGGAGGGCGCTCTTGATGTTCTTCGCCACAAAGGGGCTCTCCAGGGCGATGGCCTCGGGTTGATATTGGGTTATCAGCCCCTTTATCCCCTCGTACAGCCCCTTCAGCCTCTGGAGGAGGTCGCCCTTGAGGGAGATCACCCCATCGCCCAGATAGATGGGAAGGCCCTCCTGGGCCCCGATGATCCCGTAACCGGTGGAAAAACTCCCCGGGTCTATACCCAAGACCCTCATTGGGCCATCTGCTCCATGGCCGCCTCGGAGATGTCGAAGTTGGCGTAAACCCTTTGGACGTCGTCGTGCTCCTCGAGCATCTCCATGAGGCGGAGCATCTGCTCGGCCTCCTTCCCTTCCAGCTTCACAGTGTTCTGGGGGTACATGGTGACCTCGGCCACCTGATACCCTATGCCCGCCTCCTCCAGGGCCCTCTTCACCCCCTCCAAGTCCTTGGGATTGGTGATGATCTCGTAGTCCCGTTCCCCCTCCTTTATGTCTTCGGCACCGGCCTCCAGGACCACCTCCATGAGGCGTTCCTCGGAGGCCTTGTCCTTCTCCACCGTTATGACCCCCTTCTTCTGGAAGAGCCACGAGACACAGCCGGAGGCCCCCAAGTTGCCACCCGAACGGGAAAAGATGCGGCGGATGTCGGCGATGGTACGGTTGCGGTTATCGGTCATGGCCTCGATGAGGACCGCCACCCCCCCAGGACCATAACCTTCGTAAACGACCTCCTCATACTGGGTCCCCTCCAGCTCCCCCGTGCCCTTCTTTATGGCCCTTTCGATGTTCTCCTTGGGCATGTTCTCCGCCTTGGCAGCGGCTATGGCGGCCCGCAGTCGGGGGTTGTTGTCGGGGTTGCCCCCGCCCAACCTGGCCGCCACCATTATCTCCCTTATGAGCTTGGTGAAGACCTTACCCCGCTTGGCGTCTTGAGCGGCCTTCTTCCGCTTGATCTGGGCCCATTTGGAGTGGCCAGCCATCTCCATCTCCTCCCCGATTTTTCTCAGATAAAATAGCAAAAAGGGCGGGAACTGGCAAAGGAGACAAAAAAGAAGTCCGCTCC
>QMLK01000034.1 GCA_003646705.1 Deltaproteobacteria bacterium
CCTGCCACCTCCATGATGGCCCGCACCACCGAACCGGCGATCACCCCCGTCCCCTCTGAGGCGGGCTTCAAGAGCACGCGGCTGGCCCCGAACTCCCCTATCACCTCGTGGGGGATGGTCTTACCGATCAAGGGAACCCTTATCAGGTTCTTCTTCGCCTTCTCGATGCCCTTCCTTATGGCCTCAGGGACCTCGTGGGCCTTGCCCAGCCCATAGCCCACGATGCCCTTGCCGTCACCTACGACCACCAGGGCCGTGAACTTGAACCTACGGCCGCCCTTCACCACCTTGGCCACACGGTTGATGTAGACCACGCGATCGGTCAAATCCAAGTTGTCCGGATCCATCCTCTCCAACCTCACCTCCTTCACGGCCTCAAAACTCCAACCCCGCCTCCCGAGCGGCCTCGGCCACCGCCTTGACCCGACCGTGATAGAGGAAACCGTTGCGGTCAAAGACCACCTTCTTTATCCCCTTCTCCAGGGCCCTCTTGGCCACCAGGCGACCCACCTCCTTGGCGGCCTCGACGTTGCCCGTCCTTTGGAGCTTCTCCCGAAGCTCCTTGTCCAGGGTGGAGGCGGCGGCCAGGGTGTGTCCCACGGTGTCGTCTATGACCTGGGCGTACATGTGTCTCAAGCTCCTGTAGACGCAAAGGCGGGGCCTTTCAGGGGTGCCCTTCACCTTCTTCCTCACCCGTAGCTTCCTGCGCAACCGACCCGAAAGGCGCTTTTTCGACATCCCAAGACCTCCTACACCGCCCTGCCCTTGCCAGCCTTCCGCCTCACCTCTTCACCGGCGTACCTTATGCCCTTGCCCTTGTAAGGCTCGGGTTTCCTCAGGGCGCGGATCTCAGCGGCCACCTGCCCCACCCTCTGCTTGTCTATCCCCCGCACGACGATGCTCGTGGGGTTCTCCACCACGATCTCTATCCCCTCCGGTACGGGGTAAAGGACCGGATGGGAGTAACCGAGGGCGAGCCTCAAGGTCTTACCCTCCATGGCCGCCCTGTAGCCCACCCCGACGATCTCCAACCTCTTCTCGAACCCCTTCGTCACCCCCTCCACCATGTTGGCCACGAGGGTCCGATTCAGCCCGTGGAGGGATCTGGCCCGGCGGCTGTCGTCCCTTCGGCGGACCCAGATCTTTCCGTCCTCGAGTTCGGCGTAGATCTCGGGCGGAAGCCTGTGGCTCAAGGACCCCTTGGGCCCCTTGACGGAGACCAGGTCCCCCTCCACCTTGACCTCCACCCCCTCAGGGATGGCTATGGGCACCTTCCCTATCCTCGACATCCCCTTCGGCCTCCTACCAGACGTAGCAGATGACCTCCCCCCCGACGCCGACCTTCCTCGCCTCTCTGTCGGTCATCACCCCCCGGGAGGTAGTGAGGATCGCAACCCCCAAGCCCCCCATCACCCGGGGGGTCTCCTCCTTGCCCACGTAAACCCTTCGGCCCGGTTTGCTCACCCTCTGGAGCCCGGATATCACCGGCGAGCCCTGCTCGTCGTATTTGAGGAAGACCCGAAGGATCCCCTGCTTGCCGTCGGGGATGACCCTGAAGCCCTTGATGAAGCCCTCCTCCTTGAGGACCTCGGCGATCCTCTTCTTCAGGTTGGAGGAGGGGATGTCCACCTCCTCCTTCCTGGCCTTAAGGGCGTTGCGGATCCTCGTGAGCATATCGGCTATGGGATCGGTCATCATGGCCGTCGTCCTACCAGCTCGACTTTATCACCCCAGGGATGTTGCCCTCCAGGGCGTGCTTCCTCAAGCAGATCCTGCACATCTGGAACTTGCGGTAGTAGGCCCGGGCCCGCCCGCAGAGGGGACAGCGGTTGTACTGCCTCACCTTGAACTTCTGGGGCCTGCGCGCCTTCACCATCAAGGCCTTCCTCGCCACCCTATCCCTCCTTTCAACCCCTGAAGGGCATGCCCATCAGCCTCAACAGCTCCCGGGCCTCTTCGTCGGTGGAGGCCGAAGTGACGATGGTGACGTTCATACCCTTGATCTTGTAGACCTTGTCGTAATTGATCTCGGGGAAGATGATCTGTTCCCTCAGGCCCAAGGTGTAGTTGCCTCGGCCGTCGAAGGACTCCGGCGACAGCCCCCTGAAGTCCCTCACCCTGGGCAGGGCTATGTTCACCAAGCGGTTGAAGAACTCATACATCCGATCCCTCCTCAAGGTCACCATGCAGCCGATGGGCATCCCCTGACGGAGTTTGAACTGGGCTATGGACCTCTTGGCCTTGGTGACCACGGGCTGTTGTCCCGTTATGGCCTTCAGGTCCTCCATCGCCGCATCCAGGACCTTTATATCCTGAATGGCCTCCCCCAGACCCATGTTGACCACGATCTTGACCATCCGAGGCACTTCCATCACGTTCTTGTAGCCGAACTTCTCCATCAGGGCGGGGACGACCTCCTTCTCGTAGAACTCCCTCATCGGAGACTTGGCCATTCCTCCTCACCTCACTTCTGGTCCAGCGACTCCCCGCATCGCTTACAGACGCGGATCTTGGTCCCGTCCTCGAGGATCCGCTTCCCCACCCGCGTGGGGCGGTTACACTTGGAGCAGATGATCATCACGTTGGAGACGTGGATGGGCGCCTCCTTCTCCACGATCCCCCCTTGGCCCGTGGTGGGACTCGGCCTCAGGTGGCGCTTCACCATGTTGAGGCGCTCCACCATCACCCGCTCCTTCTTAGGGAAGACGCGGATGATCCGTCCGGACTTGCCCCGATCCTTCCCCGTGATGATCATCACCAAATCGCCCTTCTTTACGTGGAGCTTCGGCATCACAACACCTCAGGGGCCAGGGAGACTATCTTCATGAAGTGCCTGGCCCTCAGCTCCCTAGCCACCGGACCGAAGATCCTGGTGCCCACCGGTTCGTTGTACTGGTTGACGATGACGGCGGCGTTGTCGTCGAACTTTATGTAGGAGCCATCGGGCCTCCTTATCTCCTTCTTGGTGCGGACGATCACCGCCCTCACCACCTCGCCCTTCTCCAACTTCGAGTTGGGGACCGCGTCCCTGACCGAGGCCACTATTATGTCGCCCACCGTGGCGTACCTCTTGTTGGAGCTGCCCAGGATGTCGATGCAGAAGAGCTTCTTGGCACCGGTGTTGTCGGCGACCTCAAGCTTGGTCGTCGGCCTTATCATCTCCGGTCACCTCCTCAACCACCTCGGGCACTGCCTCCGGGGCCTTCTCCAGGATCCTCATCACCCGCCACCTCTTGGTCTTGCTCAAAGGCCTGGTCTCTATGATCAGGACCCTGTCCCCCACCCTGCACTCGTTCCTCTCGTCATGGGCTTTGTACTTGCTGTAACGCTTAACCACCTTCTTGTATTTGGGGTGCTGCACCAACCGCTCCACCCTCACCACTACGGTCTTGTCCATCCGGTCGCTGATCACCACCCCGACGGCGGTCTTCCTCTGTCCCCTCTCAGCCATCACCCTTCACCCCTCGAGATCTCCCTCTCCCTGAGGATGGTCTTGATGCGGGCAATCTCCCTCTTGACCTGAGGTATGCGCATGACGTTGCCCAACTGGCCGAGGGCGTGCTGGAAGCGCAGATTGAAGAGCTCCTCCCTGAGCTCTCTCTCCCTCTGGCGGAGCTCCTCGTCGCTCAACTCCCTCAGCTCCTTGGCCTTCACAGTCCCTCCTCTCGCTTCACAAACCTGGTGGGGATGGGCAGTTTGTGCGAGGCCAAGCGAAAGGCCTCCCTGGCGTCCTCCTCGGAGACCCCCTCCATCTCGAAGAGGATCCTGCCGGCCCTCACCACGGCCACCCATCCCTCCACGTTGCCCTTGCCCTTGCCCATCCTGGTCTCGGCGGGCTTCTTGGTGATGGGTTTATCGGGGAAGACGCGGATCCAGATCTTCCCCGTCCTCTTGACGAACCTGGTGATGGCCACACGGGCCGCCTCTATCTGCCGCGCAGTGAGCCAACAGCCCTTCAGGGCCTGAAGGCCGTATTCCCCCATGTTCAACTGGGTGCCGGCCCAAGCACGGCCCCTGATCCTGCCCTTCTGCTGCTTGCGGTATTTGGTCCGCCTAGGCTGAAGCATCTGCCATCTCCTTGCCGGGGGGCACGTCCCCCCTGTAGATCCAGACCTTGACGCCGATCACCCCGTACTTGGTCCTCGCCTCGGCGAAGCCGTAATCGATGTCAGCCCGCAGGGTCTGCAGTGGCACCCTCCCCTCCCGGTACCACTCCCTCCTGGCCATGTCGGCACCGCCGAGCCTGCCGGCGCAGGCCACTTTTATCCCTTGGGCCCCCAACTTCATGGCCGCTGCCACGCTCCTCTTCATCGCCCGGCGGAAACCGACTCGCCTCTCCAGTTGAAAGGCGATGTTCTCAGCCACCAGCTGGGCATCCACCTCCGGACGCCGCACCTCGCGGATGTTTATGGCCACCTCCTTGCCGGTCATCTCCTCCAGCTCCCTGCGCAAGGCCTCCACCTCGGCGCCCTTCTTGCCGATGATGATCCCCGGCCGAGCCGTCCAGATGTCCACCTTTACACGGCCGGCCTTGCTGGCGGCCACCCGCTCGATCTCGATGCTGGATATCCCCGCATGATAGAGCTTCTCCTTTATGTGCCGCCTTACGGCCAGGTCCTCGTGGAGCAGCTGCGCATAGCCCTTGTCCGCATACCACTTGGACCGCCAAGTCTTCGTGATCCCCAGACGAAAACCTATGGGATGAACCTTTTGACCCAAGGAACCACCTCCTCACTTCTTCTCTTCGAGGACCACCGTCACATGGCTGGTCCTCTTGCGGATCATGGTGGCCCTGCCCATGGCTCGGGGCCTCCACCTCTTCCAAGTGGGCCCCTGATCCACGATGACGTTCTTGATCCACAGGGCGTCCACATCGAGGCCCGTGTTGTGCTCGGCGTTGGCCACCGCCGAGCGGATGATCTTGGTCAACTGCCTGGCGAACTTCTTGTTGGTGAAGGCCAAGACCCCCAAGGCCTCCTCCACCTTCTTCCCCTTCACCAGATCCGCCACGAGCCTGGCCTTCCGGGGGGATATCCTCAGGTATCTCGCCCTCGCTACAACCTCCATCACTTCCTCACCCGCGTCTTCTTATCGCCGGCGTGTCCGTAAAAGGTCCTCGTTGGGGCGAACTCCCCGAGCTTGAAGCCCACCATCTCCTCGGTGATGTAGACCGGGATGAACTTCCGGCCGTTGTGGACCGCTATGGTCAACCCCACAAACTCGGGGATGATGGTCGAACGCCGTGACCAGGTCTTTATGACCTTGTCGGTCCTGCCCTCCTCCTTGAGCTTGCGCACCTTCTTGAGGAGCTTCGGGTCTACGTAGGGTCCCTTCTTGAGCGATCTCGCCACGGCCTACTTCCTCCGCCTGATGATGTACTTGTCGGTGTCCTTCCTCCTGCGGGTCTTCAAGCCCTTGGCCAACTGCCCCCAGGGGCTGCAGGGGTGCCTGCCGCCGGAGCTGCGCCCCTCGCCGCCCCCCATGGGGTGGTCGATGGGGTTCATGGCCACGCCCCTTACAAAGGGCCTCCACCCCATCCACCGGGCGCGCCCGGCCTTGCCGATGGTGATGTTCTCGTGATCGAGGTTGCCCACCTGGCCCACCGTAGCGTAGCAGTCCAGGTGCACCAACCTCACCTCCCCTGAGGGCAAGCGCAGATGGGCGTAGTCGCCCTCCTTGGCCATGATCTGGGCGTAGGTGCCGGCGCTGCGGGCCAGCTGCCCCCCAGCTCCGATCTTCAGCTCCACGTTGTGCACTATGGTCCCCACGGGGATGTTCCTCAGAGGAAGGGCGTTGCCAGGCTTGATCTCAGCCCCCTCCCCGGCCATGACGGTGTCACCCACCTTCAGCCCCACGGGCCAGAGGATGTAGCGCTTCTCCCCGTCGGCGTAATGGAGCAAGGCTATGCGGGCCGAGCGGTTGGGGTCGTACTCCACGCTGGCCACCTTGGCAGGGACACCGGCCTTGTCCCTCCTAACGAAGTCCACGATCCGGTACAGACGCTTGTGCCCACCGCCCCGGTGCCTGGCCGTGATCCTGCCGTAGCAGTTCCTGCCGGCCCGCCTCTTCAGGGGCACCACCAAGCTCGGCTCGGGCTCAGAGCGCGTGATCTCCTCAAAGGTGGAGACCGTCTGGAACCTCCTGCCCGGGGAGGTGGGCTTGTAGTTCTTGATCCCCATCTTATGTCCCTTCGAAGAAGTCTATGGAGTAACCCGGCTTGAGGGTAACAATGGCCTTCTTCCAGTCGGGCCTCTTGCCCCAGAGCCTCCCGAGGCGACGCCTCTTGCCCCGGACGTTCATCACGTTGACCCCCTCCACCTTCACGTTGAAGAGCCTCTCCACAGCCTCCTTGATCTCGGCCTTGTTGGCATCCCTGGCCACCTCAAAGGTCACCTTGTTCTCCCGCTCCTTCTGCAGGGTGGCCTTCTCCGTGATCACCGGCCTCTTGATGATCTCGTAAGGGTCCCTCATGACAGGAGCCTCTCCTCTATCCTCTGCAGGGCGGGAAGCACTATCAGGAGGTTGGGGTGGTAGAGGACGTCGAAGACGTTCAACCCCTCACACCTGAGGACCTTCGCCCAGGGGACGTTGCGGGCCGACCTCTCCAGGACCTCGTCCTTGCCGTCGATGACGATGAGGACCTTCTCCCCTTTAAGCCCCAAGCGCTCCATGGCCTCGATGAAGCGCTTCGTCTTCATCTCGGGCAGCTCGAAGCTGTCCAGCACCAACACCCTGCCCTCCTTGAAGCGGAGGCTCAGGGCGGCCTTTAGGGCGGCCTTGCGGACCTTCTTAGGTAGGGGGTAGCTGTAGTCCCTCGGCTTAGGGCCGAAGATCACCCCTCCCCCCCGCCAAAGAGGGGAGCGGATGCTGCCCACTCGCGCCCTACCCGTGCCCTTCTGTCTCCAGGGCTTGCGGCCTCCCCCTGAGACCTCGGCCCTGGTCTTGGTACAGGCGGTGCCCCGGCGGCGCTTAGCCAGCTGCCACTTCACCACCTCGTAGAAAAGATGGGGCTTGACCGGGGCCTGGAAGATCTCGTCCCGGAGCTCCACCTCCCCTACCTTCTCACGCTGGAGGTTATAAAGGTCAGCCGTCGCCATCCCCCGATCTCTTCTTCGCCTCCCTTATTATCAGGATGGAGTTGACCGCCCCGGGAACCGCCCCCTTCACCACCAAGAGGTTCTCCTCCGGCTTCACCTGCATGACCTTGAGGTTCTGTACGGTCACCCGCTCGTTGCCGTAGTGACCCGGCATCCTCTTGCCCTTGAAGGTCCTGCTCGGATCGGCAGCAGCCCCGATGGACCCGCCGTGCCTGAAGTACTCGTGGGTCCCATGGGACCCAGGGGCACCGGAGAACCCATGGCGCTTCATCACGCCGGTGAAACCCCTCCCCTTGCTCCACCCGGTCACATCTACGTAGTCCCCGGCCTTGAAGACCTCCACGGTGATCTCTTGGCCGAGCTCGAAGCCCTCGACGCTCTCCACCCTGAACTCGCGCAAGACGTAGAAGGGCCCCTTGCCACATCGGCGAAAGTGGCCGAGCAGAGGCTTGTTGGTCCGCGAGGGCTTCTTCGGCAGGAAGCCGAGCTGCAGGGCGTTGTAGCCCTCCTTTTCCTCCGTCTTTATCTGGACGACGGCACAAGGGCCCGCCTCGATGACGGTCACGGGGACCGCCTCGCCCCTTTCGTCGAAGATCTGGGTCATGCCGAGCTTTCTGCCTATGATCCCCTTCAACATCTCGGTCCTTTAGAGCTTTATCTCGACCTCCACACCGGCGGGCAATTCGAGCCTCATAAGGGCATCTACGGTCTGCTGGGTGGGCTCGATGATGTCCACCAGCCGCTTATGGGTCCTTATCTCAAATTGTTCCCGGGATTTCTTGTCTATGTGGGGCGATCTGAGGACGCAGAACTTCTGGATCCTGGTGGGCAGAGGGACAGGGCCTGCCACCCTGGCACCGGTCCGCTTCGCCGTGTCCACGATCTCCCGGACGGATTGGTCCAACAGCCGATGGTCGTACGCCTTCAAACAGACCCTGATCCTTTCCCCTGCCATAGCCTCTCCTCAACCTAATCCAGGACCTCCGTGACCACACCTGCTCCTACCGTCCTTCCCCCCTCCCTGATCGCAAACCTCAAACCCTGCTCCAACGCTATAGGCGTGATCAGCTCCACCTCCAAAGTAACATTGTCCCCAGGCATCAC
>QMLK01000035.1 GCA_003646705.1 Deltaproteobacteria bacterium
GACCTTCTTCAGCATCCCTCAAAAGATCTCCGCAGAGAAGATGTAGATCCGTGTGGCCGGGTCACGCCAGGCGTTGGGGGGCAGACCGGCCTTGATGCACGTCTGCTCCAGGAAGGTCTCCCTGTCCCAGCCATACTCGGTGGCCACCTGGGGCAGCAGCAACCCTGAATAGTAAGGAGGGCGTTCGATCATGATCCCGTGTTTGCCCACCTCGATCTCCTCGGGGTCCTTTATCTCCCTCAAGGGGGTGAGGACCGAGATCTCTATCTCCAGCTCCCCGAGCTCATCGACCCTCACAGGGGGAAAGCGAGGGTCCTGGAAGGCGGCTGCCTCGGCCATGTCCGCCACGGCTTGCCAAAGGGGTTTTATCGCCCTGACGTAACCGATACAGCCCCTCAACTGCCCGTGCTTCTTAATGGTCACGAAGACCCCGCGGGGCTCCTTCAACCTGGGGGAGGTGATGTGGAATTCGGGGATGGGCTCCCCCAGGATCTTGTTCCTGATCACCGTGCGGGCGATCTCGTGCAGCTTCTCCTTCTCCTCCTCGGTGAGCCCTAAATCGACCCCCACCTTCCTCTCTTGGGGATCGCCCGCCTCGGCGCCACCTCCTCCCCGGTAGATGGCCGCAGCCATGTATCCGACGACGCTGGAACGATCCCCGGTGACGTCCCCGGAGTTGGCGTACTTCAGGACCTTGGCCCTCGAGGCCCCCAGGGCCTTGGCCGCCAACATCACCGCCACCATGGGGCCACCACCGCAGGCTTCGCAGCGCCCCGACTTGAGGTCCCGGCTCAGCCCTTCGGGATCGAAGGCCTCCACGTGCTCAAGGACCACCTTATCCAAGGCCACCGCCTGGGGGTAGGGGTGGAAGTGGGACAGGTCGGTGCTTGCCACAAGGAGGGCCCTCTCCCCTTTGACCACCTCCACAATGGCCTTGGCCAGTTCCTCACAGGTGTAAAAGTCGTGCTCCCCCATGACCAAAGGGACCAGTTCGAACTCCCCCAGAACCACCTGGAGGAAGGGGAGCTGGATCTCCAGGGAGTGTTCCTGAGCGTGGGCCTGGGGGACGTAATCCACCAAGGGACAGACCTCCCTCAGGCGCTCCGTCAACCTCTCAGCCACCGGGACGATCCCCAAGGGGGTCCTGTAACCCCCGCGGGGGTAGACCGAGGCCCCCCGGAAGTAGGCCCGATGGCTCGGGGCCACGATCACCACGACGTCATATCTCTTGCCCTTGAGGAGCTTATAGGCATAGGCTGCCACTTGGCCCGAGTACATGTAGCCCGCGTGGGGGGAGATCAGGGCCACCAGCTCCCCCTCGATGGGGGGTGGGTTCGCCTCCGCCAGAAACTGCAGGACCTGGCCCCTCAGGACCTTGGGGTCCCCGGGGTACCAAGACCCGGCGATGACCGACTCCCTTATGGGTCCCTTGACCATCCCTCCCCTCCTTTCACCCCTTGCGGCCCCCAACAGGAGGACCAGCAGGAGGGGCAGCAGGAAGAACCACCGCCTCATCCTTCAAAAGGCCTTCTTGCTGTCGAGCAGAAGGGTCACAGGGCCGTCGTTCAGCAGTCCCACCTCCATCCGCGCCTGGAACTGCCCGCATTGGACCTTGAACCCTTCCCTTTTAAGCCCCTCGATCACCTCTTCGTAAAGCCTCTGGGCCTCCTCCGGCGGGGCAGCCTGGGTGAAGGACGGCCTGCGCCCCTTGCGACAATCCCCGTAGAGGGTGAACTGGGAGACCACCAGGAGCTCACCCCCCACCTCCGCCAGAGAGAGGTTGAAACGGCCCTCGGAATCCTCGAAGATCCTCAACTGGGGGATCTTCCTGACCATGTAGTCCACATCCTCGGGGCCATCCCCCTGAGCCACCCCGAGCAACACCAAGAGCCCCCGGCCGATCCTAGCCACCTCCTGCTCCCCCACCCTCACCCAGGCCTCCTTCACCCGCTGAAGGACGGCCCTCACGGGCTATTTACCCTCCTCCTTGGCCTTCTTGGCCTCGGCTATGATCCTCTCGGCCAGATGAGGTGGCACCTCCTCGTAATGGGAGAACTCCATGGTGAAGCTGCCCCTGCCGCCTGTGAGGGAACGCAAGGTGGGGGCGTATTGCAGCACCTCCGCCATGGGGACCAGGGCCTTTATGACCTGGTTCTTCCCCTTGGTCTCCATCCCCAGGATCTTTCCCCTGCGGCTGTTCAGATCCCCCATCACGTCGCCCAGGGCCTCCTCGGGCACCGTGATCTCCATCCTCATGATGGGCTCGAGCAACACGGGGTTGGCCTCCTGGATGCCCTTCTTAAAGCACATGATGGAGGCGATCTTGAAGGCCATGTCCGAAGAGTCCACCTCGTGGCTCTTGCCGTCGTAAAAGCGCACCTTCACGTCCACCACGGGATATCCCGCCAGGACCCCGGACTGCATGGCCTCGACGATCCCCTTCTCCACCGCCGGGACGAAGTTCCTCGGGACGTTCATCCCCGTCAGGGCCTCCTCGAACTCGAAGCCCTTGCCCCGCTCCAGGGGGTAGATGTCGAAGTGGACCTCGGCGAACTGACCTCGCCCTCCGGTCTGCTTCTTGTGCCTGTAGATGACCCCCCGGACCACCTTCTTTATGGTCTCCTTGTAAGGCACCTTGGGGGCGGCCAGTTCCACCTCCACGCCGAACTTCCTCTTGAGCTTCTCCACCACCACGTCTATGTGGACCTGCCCCAGGCACGAGATTACGAGCTCTTTGGTCTGCTCGTCGCGGCTCAAGGTGATGGTCGGGTCCTCCTCCCTGATGCGCCCAAGGGCAGCCGTGATCTTCTCCTCATCGCCCTTGGCCTTGGGCCTTATGGCGTAGGAGATCACCGGCGTGGGGGGCATGACCGTCGGGAAGACGATGGGGGCCTTCTCATCGCACAGGGTGTCCCCGGTGAGGGTGTCCTTCAGCTTGGCCACCGCCAAGATGTCCCCCACCTCGGCCAGCCCTACGGGTTCTTGCTTTTTGCCCTGCAGCGCGAAGATCTGGCCGATCCGCTCCTTGACGTCCTTGGTGGAGTTGTAGAGGGTGGCGTCGGCGCCGACGCTTCCCGACAGGACCTTGAAGAGGGTGATCCGCCCCGCGAAGGGATCGGCGATGGTCTTGAAGACGTAAGCCGAAAAGGGGGCATCGGCCTTGGGCTCCCGCACCTCTTCCTCCCCTGTCTTGGGGTTGGTCCCCTTTGCAGGCCTCCTCTCCAGGGGCGAGGGGATGCAGCGGTTTATCAGGTCCATCAAGGGCTCGAGCCCTATCAACTTGAAGGCCGAGCCACAGAGCACGGGGACGACCTCCCCCCTCTTCATCCCCTCCTTGAGGCAGCGGTAGAGCTCCTCCTGGCCCACCTCTTCGCCCTCGAGGTACCTCTCCATCACCTCATCGTCCATCTCCACGAGGGATTCCACCAGCTTGTCCCTCTCCTCGTCGGCCTGAGAGGCCAGCTCTTCGGGCACCGGTACCTTCTTGAACTTCCCTGTGGAGTCCTCGTAGAGATAAGCCTCGTTGCTCAAGAGGTCCACCACCCCCCTGAAGTCCTTCTCCTGGCCGATGGGCAACTGCAGGGTCACCAGTTTGGGCCCCTCCAGGCTCTCGATGGCATCCCCCAAGGCATCGGCGAAGCGGGCCCGCTCCATGTCCATCTTGCTGATGAAGAGGATCTGCGGCAGGCCGAGCTCTGAGGCCTCACGCCACATGTTCTCCGTCTGGACCTTGACCCCAGAGTTGGCCCCTATGACGATGATGGCCCCTTCGACCACGTGCATGGCGCTTTTGGCCTCGTAGATGAAATGGGCGTCCCCAGGGGTGTCGATTAGGGTGACGCGGTGCTTCTCCCACTCGTAGTTGGCTACGGCGGCGTTTATGGAGATCTTGCGGTTCACCTCCTCGGGCTCGAAGTCCAAGATGGAAGTGCCTTCATCCACCCTGCCGAGGCGCGTAGTCACCCCTGTGCGGAAGAGGATGGCCTCGGCAAGGGATGTCTTGCCGTCACCGCCATGGCCGAAGAGCCCAACAGTCCTGACCTTGTCCCGTTCGAACCTCTTCATGAAACCTACCTCCTCATCGTTTTCCTCTCCCCGAAAAGGCCAAGGGAATCCCTGCTATAGCACAAAGGAAGAAGACAAAAAGACCTCGCGATCTCCTCTCAAGGCCTCGCGGGAAACTCCGGCTTGGGTAGTTGAAAGTTACTTTAATTCTTCCTTCAAAGTCAACCCTGAGGGGCCGAAGAGCCGAAGGGCGTTCTCCGTGCTCTGGCGGGCCACCTCCTCAGGGGACAAACCCTTGATCCTGGAGACCTCTCGGAGGGTCAGGGCAACGTGACGGGGCCGGGCCTTGAGGCCTCGATATGTCACAGGGGTATCGGTCTCCAGCAGCAACCTATCCATCGGCACCTCGGCCACAGCCGCCCTATGGGGAGGGCTGTAGGTCAGGGCTGGGGTAGCGGATATGTAGTATCCGGCCTCGAGGATCTCCTCCAGAAGCTCCAAGGGACCGGTGTACCAGTGAAAGACCGCCTCTTTGACCCCGGCCTCCCTGACCATGGAGAGGACCCGCCTATGGGAGTAACGGCAGTGGAGGATCAGGGGCCTTCGATGGCGCAGGGCCATCTCTATCAGCCTCCCGAAGACCTCCCTCTGGAGCTCCTTCTTCACGCGGGCCCTGTAATCGAGGCCCACCTCTCCCAAGGCCACGGAACGGCCGAGGTTCTCGTCGATGAAGGCGAGGGTCTCGGACACCTCGTCCGGACGGATCTCCCAGGGGTGGTAGCCGATGGCCGCGAAGACGAAGCCTGGGTACTCGGACGCTATGGCCAAGGTGCGGCGATTTGAGGTGAGGTCCATCCCCACGGCCACGATGGCCTCGACCCCCACCCTACGGGCCTCCTCGAGGGCCTGAGGGAGGTCGGGCAGCTCATCGAGATGGGCGTGGGTATCGATGACCTTCATGCCCTCAGCCCGAGGACCTCAAGGAGGTCCCTCAGCGGGAGGATGATCACCCCTGGAGGGACCCTCATGGGAGGCAGGGCCGTGGAGGGGGGCGGGTCCAGATCGAGGGCCTTCAGGCGCAGCTCGAAGTCCCAGGGGCCGAGCCTGCCGATCAGACGGACCGGCAGCCTCCGTCCCTCCACCTCTCCGTAGACGAACCTGAGGCAAAGGACATCTTCCCCCTGCAATCCCCCCCGGTAGAGGACCCCCTCTTGGAGGAAATAGAGCTCCACCTCAGACCCCTTGACCCTGGCCTCGGCGATCCTCGAAGCAAAGGGGCTGTAGAACCGCGCCCTCAACCCCCGAGAGACGTCGAAGTAGAACTCCCCCCGCAAGAGCCCCCCTTCCCTGTCCCTTTTCAGCTTCAGGGAATAGAGGCCCCTCATGACCTGGACCCCTTTGTACCTCCTCGATACCTCGCGGCTGAGATCGGAAAGGGGGAAGCACGTCTCTTCGAGGCGGGGTCGCCTCAAGGAACAGGAAAGGGGGAACAGGAGCGAGAGGAGGAGGACGAGGACCAAGACCCTCCTAAGCATCCCTTGCCCCCCGCCAAACCCTATGGCCGAAACAGCATCCGAGCACCATCCCGAAGATGGTGACGAGGACGTGGATCTTCAGCACCGTCTCGCTCACCCCTGCCACCATGTAATGCAGCGCCACGGCCAGGGCCACAAGGCCAAGAAGGCGCCTTAGGCCCCCTTCCCCGATCTCCCTCAGGGACTCCCTTATGACGAAGACAAAGACCAGAAGGAGGCTGCCCAACCCCACCAGACCGTGCATGGCCATGGAGTGGAAGTAGATGCTGTGAGGCTGGTTGTAACGCCGTAGAAAGGCCCAGTGCTCCTCCGTTCTCCGCTTCACCTCCACGATGTAGTCACCAGTCCCCGCACCGAACACTGAATGATCCTTCAGGATATCGTAGCAGAGCTTCCACATCCCGAGCCTGGCCCCCACCGAGCTTGAAACCTTCCCCTTTTCGAAGAAGGCCCTGACATCTTGAAAGGTACGGGAGAACTTAGCCCTGCTGAAGGGATGTACGTAAAAGAGCAAGAGTCCCACGAGGAACAAAAGGGCGAAGACCTTCCCAAGGTAGACCCTCCAGAAGAGGGGAATCATGATGATCAGCGTCACGAGGACCGCTGCCACCCATGCCCCCCTCGATGTGGAGAGGACCAGCCCCATCAGGTTGACCAGGGAGGCCAAAGCCCAAGGCAAGGCCTCTCTGGCGCCTCCGGAGAGGGAGCGATGAAACAACAGCAAGGAGGTGTAAAGGGACAGGGCTGAGACGTTGCCGAACCAAATAGGGTTCATCACAGCAGCGGACGGCAGCTTGAAGGCGCTCCCCCCGTACAGGCCCAGGAACTTCCCCAGGGCGATGAGGTCGAGCACTACCACCCCAGCCACAAACCACCTCAACAGTTCCTCCCCCTCTTCGGGCCTCCTGAACTTCAGGGCGAGGACGAGGTAGGTCCCCAGCACTATGGAGATGTTCTTGCAGACCTTGAACCCCCTCCTCAAGTCCTCGGTGTTGATGAGGCCGAGGATGTAGATGGCCGTAAAGATGGCCAGCACCCAAAAGAGGCCATCGCTCAAAAAGGGCGCAAACCTCCTCTTATAGTCCTTCAGGGCCCCGAGCACGGTGAAGGTGGCCACTATGGCCATGAGGATGGCACTTATGCTCTTTGAGAGGGGTACGGTGAAGGCGTAAAGGAGCAGCAACCCCTTGAGCGAAAAGAACCCTCCCTTTTCTCCTGTCCTCAAGATCCTCAAGGCTGGCCTTGGAGTCGGGACCTCTAAACAGCGGCCCTCCGTTCTCCCTCAGAAGGGGCCCTCCCCTTATACTCCTCCTCCCAGACAGGGTCAAGGACCCTCCTCAGTTCTTCGTCGTAGGCGAGCAATCCCCTATGGTAGGCGTCATCGCTGAGGGCCTCTCGGGCAGGCTCGTCCGCCGCCTTGACCTCCATCCTCCGCAGCATCCCCCAGATCACCTCGTGGTGGTCCCGCATGGGACAGGGCATGATCAGGTTGCCCCTGTCTTCGGCACGTCTTCCAAGGGCATACTCCTCTTGCCACCTCCTGATCCCTCGGAAGAAGGCCGAGGAGAGGACGTCCTGCAGGGTACCTCCTCGCCTGTAGACCTCGAGGATGTTGTCCTGACGGTAGGGGATGAAGACACACGGCATCACATCCCCCTTCCAATCTATGTAGAGGTAACCCCCTGTGCGGCCCGCAGCCAGACACCCATCGGTCATGGGGCCTTGATTCCAGAAGTCGATGTAGTTGTATCCCGCCCTTATGGCCTCCACATTTCGCCTGAACATCTCGAGGCGCTCCTCAGGGCCCACCATCGCCCTGAGGGTATAGCCTCGCCCTATGGGCATGTACTGGAAGAGCCAACCGTAAAAGGCCCCCTCCTCGTCGAAGAAGAAGCGGAGGAACTCCCAACTGGTGACCTCCTGCCAGTTCTCCTTCTCGGCCACCACCGAGATCCCGAAGGGGACCCCTGCCTCCCTCAGCCTTGCGAAGGCCTTGAGGACCTTCTTGAAGGTGCCCTTGCCCCGCCTCCTGTCGGTGCTCTCCTCGAAGCCCTCCACGGAGATCACGGGGGTTAGGTTGCCCACCTCGGTCAAGGCTGAGGCCACCGCCTCGTCTATCAGGGTGCCGTTGGTGTACACCATGAAGAAGTTGTCCCGGTGCTCCTTCGCGAGGTCCACGATGCCCCTCCCCTGGCTCCGCCACAGGAAGGGCTCTCCTCCCGAGATCACCGTGAAATGGGAGTGCCAGAGATGGGTCTTCTCCCTGACGATCCTGCTCACCACCTCGTAGGAGAGGGAGGCCCGCGAAGAGGCATGGCTCGAGGCGTAACACCCAGGGCAGTTGAGGTTACAGTGCTGGGTGGGGCTTATGACGACGAAGCAGGGCTTGGGGGCCTCCCCAGACCTCTGACGGTGCCTCTCCCGCTGCTCAACGTCCTCCAGCAGGACGCCGCGGGCGAAGACCTTCACCATCCGATGAAAGACGCCCCTGCTGAGCCAACCCCGCCTCAGGTGGTTGTCGGTGGTGCGCAGCAGATTCCTGACGAAGTAGAACTTCAGCTCCTGGGCTGGCCTGAGGGCCCCTTTCTCGTGCTCGACGATGGAACGCC
>QMLK01000036.1 GCA_003646705.1 Deltaproteobacteria bacterium
CCTTCGCCCTCCGATACAGCTCCTCAAAGCCGTGGGGGCCGCAGCAGACCTCCCTTCCCGCCTCGAGGCCCAACTCGCCGAGGTCTTCGACCTCGTAGAAGAGGTCGAGGTTGAGGGCCCCTACCCCCACCACATCTCCCCCGGATGATCGATTCACGGCCTAAGATTAGGGTAAATCGGGGAAAAAGACAATCTTTTGGACAAAAAAAGAGGGTACCTTTACGTACCCTCCCTTAACAGCCTCCTCGTAAAAGTTCCTACTCCACCGGGTAACCGGCCTTCACCCAAGCCTTCCACCCGCCAGCCATGCTGACGGCGTTCTTGTAACCCATCCGCTTGAGGGTCAAGGTGGCCAAGGCAGAACGCCCTCCCGACTTGCAGTAGACGATCACATAGGCGTTCTTATCGGGAATCACCTTAGTGACCTTGAACTCCAGCAACCCCCTCGGCAGGTTCACGGCCTTGGGGAGGTGTCCCCTCTTGTACTCTTTTGGCTCCCTCACGTCCAGGACCACTACCGGCTGACCGGACTCGATCTTCGCCTTGGCCTCCGCGACCGTGATCTCGGTGATGTGCTTCTTGGCCTGGTTGACGAAATCGGTAGCGGTCATGGGTTTGGTGGGCTGGATGGCAGCACAAGCCACCAAACCGAAGGCCAAAACCGCAACCAAGAGCCACAACGCCTTCAACCCATGGAATCGCTTCATCCTGCATCCCTCCTTTCAGTATATATCTATGGGCCTCCTTTGCTGCTCGTCATCTCTTGGCCTTTGGCAGGCAATCCTCGGGGACTATGACCGCCTTGTTGGCCGCCCGCTCCTCAGGGGGGACATCACCCTCGGTGAGGAACAGCTCCTTTCGGCCATGGCAAGCGCTGCACTTCTTGTTCTGGGGGGTGATGCGCTGGATGTTATGGGGCGTGGCCAACTTCCAGGTCGGCAGTCTATCGAAGTTCCCGAAGGCGTCCTTCGCATAGAAGTCGAAGAGCTTCCTGTTCACGGGAATGTGGCGCAGGGTCACGAACCTGTAAGGCCTCCGTTCACTCCTCAAGGGGTTGAAGCCTATCTTGAAGCCCAATTCGCTCTTCTCGGTCTTGAAGTAGGGCAAGCCCTTGGCGTCCTTGCCCACATGGCAGTTGAAGCAGTTCTTGTAGGCCACCGAGTGGCATACGTGGCAGCTCACCTTCTTCCTGTGGATCCTGTGGGCCTTGCCCTTCTTCAGAGCCTCCTCGTGACAGCCCTCACAGCGGGGCAGGGCCTCCACCTCATAGCGGTAGTTGTAGACCTTCCCCGCGCCGTGCATCTCGGTGCCCTTGTGACAGGCCACGCACTTCATCCCCCTCTTCACGTAATGGACGTCCCCCGGAAGCCCCTTGTTCTTTCCGAGGTACTCCCTCTCGACCCTGCTGCCGTGACAGGACGTGCAGTTGGTGGCCATGGGCGGCGTCTTCTGGAAGAGGTGCCCCTCCACGAATCCCCCCTCCACCGCCTCGGGACGGGAGACGTGGCACTGGCCGCAACTACTGTGACAACTGTAGCAGTGGTTCTGCATGGCCTCGCCGAGGATCTTCTCCCTCAAGGCGGGCTCATCCCCCAACCTCAAGCCGATGATGTGTTTGAAGGAGGAAAGGGTGAAGTGAAGGCTCCCCTTGCTGGTCTCGGCCACCTCCCCGTGACACTCGCCACAGACCTTGCCGGGATCTGGCCAAGAGGGGTCCTTGACCACCCCTTTATGGGCCTCTTCGTAGGTGGAGGCCTCCGGGTTCCCTCCATGACAGTCCACACAGGCCATCTCACCATGGGGGTCCTCGTCGAGGAACTCCTCGTCCACCAGGACCTTCTCGTAAGGCTCCAACGGAGCCACTTCACCCCCTCACCCCTCCCCTGCCGTCTCCGTCGACTTCTGAGGGGGCCTTTTGGCCGCCAGTGCTCGGGTGAGTTCGATGAGCTTCTTAGTGGAAGTATGACATTTAATACACGAACTCTCTTGACTGTGAGCCGTCACAGCCAACGACAAAACTAACAAAAAGGCAGCAAAGAAACTCGCAATGTACTCTAATTTTCTTCTCACTTCCATCTCTTCCCCCTAAAATTGTTGCACTCTTTGCCCTCCATAACTGAAGGGTTCTTTCCGTTTATCGATAACGAATTTTTATAAGTCTTATAAAAATTATCTCGACTAAACCTCGTCTCTCTTCGTTGCTTTATCAGAGCGATAAATTTTTGTCAAGCTGCCCGTGGTCCCCTTTCCGTTGACAAGAACAGAAAAAATTTTCAGAATGTCGAACAAATGGTCGAGGCGGGGGGTTACCTTTACTTCATGTCCTTCGAGGGTGTTGAGGGGCTGGTGGACATGGCGACCCTGAAGGGACAGGTGGAGGAGGAGTTCTCCTTACCGACCAAGGTGGTGGAGGCCGAGATCGACCCCAAGCCCTTCTTCGACCGGGGCCGCAAACAGTACCACTCGACGATGATATTGAAGGAGATGCTGTCGAGGCTCCCCCCCGATGCCGTAAGGGCTGTGGGTCTTGTGACCTTCGACCTCTTCATCCCCATCTTGACCTTCGTCTTCGGAGAGGCCCAACTCGGGGGAAAGGTCGCCATCGTATCCTTGGCCCGGCTGCGACAGGAATTTTACGGCCTCCCCCCCAATCCGACCCTCCTTCAGCGGAGGTTGATAAAGGAGGTCAAACACGAGTTGGGCCATACCTTCGGCTTGGTCCACTGCTCCCTGAGGGAGTGCGTGATGTCGGTAGCCAACAACGTGGCGGCTGTGGACGCCAAGGGGATGAGCTTCTGCCAGAGTTGCAGGGAGCTGCTGCAGCAGAACCTTCGGCGTTGAGAAAAATCACATTGTGTTGTTTTCTTCAACGCTCCTTCGTCTCCTTTAAAGACAGGGATTTTCCAGCGTAGAGGTCGGCCTTTCGTTGAAATCTTCAGCAATAAAGATCTTCCCCTCGGGCCGACCCCCCTGGAAAAGTCGCGAAAAGGCTGACCTTTTGCCCCCCTCCCCTCTGGCATATGGGTTGCTCCCATAGGGGAGCGGAGGGTTGGAGATGGCCGAAAACAAGGATAGATGCCCATTTTTGAGGGAAGACAAGGTGGCCTTCTGCAGGGCCTTTCCCCTGAGGAAGCCCCTCCCCTTTGACAAGATATACGCTCGGGAGAACCTCTGCCTGAAGGGAGAGTACCTCCGCTGTCCCATCTACCGTGAGAAGGAGGGGGGGAAGGAGAGGACCCCCAAGAGGATCTGCCCCTTCCTCGAGATAGAGACCGTGATGTACTGCGATCTCTTCCCCATCAAGAAGATGATCCCCTCGAGCTGCTACAAGCTCGAATGCCCCTGCACCACGGAGAGGTATACGGAATGCCCCCTCTTCCTGGGGATGGCCAAGGGCGACCTCTCCACCCCCTCGGGGATGGAGGAGGTCGGGGGATTCTCCCTGGGCCCCTACATCTACTGCGAGGGCCACTTCTGGCTCCAGGAGGAAGGGGGGGAGAGGGTCAAGATGGGCCTTGACGACTTCGGGCAGTTCCTCATCGGGCCCATCAAGGGGATCTCCCTGCCCGGTCGCGGCCAGAGGCTGACGAAGGGCCACCCCTTCATCACGCTGATCTCCCGCAGCGGAGAGGCCCAGCTCCCTGCCCCCCTGTCGGGGGACGTCGTGGAGGTCAACGAGGAGGTGGAGCGGGACCCCTCCCTCGTCAACTTCGACCCCTATGGCAGGGGATGGCTGCTGCAGGTCCAGCCCGAGGGATGGTCCCGGCAGAGGGGGCTCCTCTCTGGGGAGGAGGCCAAGAGGTGGTTGGCTGAAGAGGTCGAGAGGCTCCGCTACCTCCTGCAGAGCGAGATCGGGGTCACGATGGCCGATGGAGGAGAACTCCTCCGGGATCGGCTCCAGGAGGTCGGCAGGGAGCGGTGGGACCTCTTGGTGGAGACCTTTTTAAAGAAAGGAGGGATGAAAAATGTTGGAAGTCCTTAAGACGACGGCCTTTGTCACCATCGGGGTGACCTTGGGACTGGTCATCCTGGCCTATGTGCTCTACATCGTCTTCTACCCCTTGCTGAAGACGGTGGAGGGAGGACTGCAGCTGCTCGGGGTTTACTCCAAGAGGGAAGCAGCTGTGGAGGAGACGGGCTTGGTGCCCCAGTTCGAGCTCGGGCTGACCCTGGCCGACGGGGGCGAGAAGGTACAGGACGAGGAGCCCGAGGAGAAGAAGGCTTAGGCCAACCCTTGTGGAGCAAATAAATCAGGAGAACAGGGAGCGGAGAGATGGATAGGCGAACCTTCCTGAAGACCTTGGGAGCAGGGATCGTTGGACTGAGCCTCACCCCCTCTGGGGTCATGGCGAAGATGGCCGATGGCAGGGTGGAGTTCATGGGCGTGCTGGTGGACACCACCCGCTGCATAGGCTGCAGGAGCTGTGAATTGGCCTGTGCCGAGGCAAACGGACTCCCCCTGCCCGATATAGAGGACGACTCCGTCTTCGAACACGAGCGGAGGACCACCGTAACCCAGTGGACGGTGGTGAACCGCTACGAGACCGAAAAGGGTGAGGTCTTCGTCAAGAAGCAGTGCATGCATTGTTGCCAGCCGGCCTGCGTCGCTGCATGCCCCGTCAAGGCGATGCAGAAGAGGCCCTATGGTCCGGTCACCTGGGACCTCAACTGCATAGGCTGCAAGACCTGCATCTTCTCCTGTGTGTACGACATCCCCCACCTCGAGATAGAGAAGCCCGCACCGAAGATTCAGAAATGCATCTTCTGCTGGGAGAGGCTGAAGGAGGGCAAATTGCCAGCCTGCGTCGAGGCATGCCCCCAGGAGGCCTTGATCTTCGGTACGAGGAGGGAGTTGCTCGAGGAGGCCAGGACCAGGATCTACGAGCACCCCGATCGCTACGTGCACCACATCTACGGCGAACGCGAAATCGGTGGCACCTGCTGGCTCTACCTCTCCTCCGTCCCCTTCGACCAGATAGGCTTCCGGACGGACCTCGAGAGCACCGCCCTGCCAGAGCACACCACGGGGTTCCTCTATGCGGTCCCCTTCATCCTCGTGCTTTGGCCTGCGATCTTGCTCGGGATGTACAACACAACCAAACGAGAAGAAGAGTGAGCGAGGGAGGTGGCAGAGATGCAAGCAGCGGCAACAAGGGAGATAAGGAACCTTAAGGACTTGGTGGCCTTCATCCGTTCGGAGTTGAAGCCGAAGGGGAAAATCCTCACCCCCTTCAACGTCATAACCGCCCCGATACTGGCCATCGGCCTCGGGCTCATCGTCTACCGCTTCATCTTCGGGCTGGGTACGGTGGTGCACGAGGTGCCGGGCTTCCCGTGGGGGATATGGATCGGCTTCAACATCATGTCGGGGGTAGCCTTCGCAGGAGGGGCCTATGTGCTCACCTTCGTGGTCTACATCCTCAGGTCGGAGAAGTACCACCCCATCATCAGGCCCACGGTGCTCAACGGGTTCCTCGCCTACCTCTTCTACGCCGGGGTGATCGTGGTGGATTGCGGACGGTGGTGGAACATAACCAACCCCATCCTCGGCAACAAATTCGGCGTCAACGCCGTGCTGTTCCTCATCGCGTGGCACTTCCTCCTGTACATGTTGACGGAACTCGTGGAGTTCTCCCCCGCCATCGCCGAGTGGCTCGGCCTGAAGAAGGTCAGAAGGATCCTCAACTCCATGACCATTGGAGCGGTGATCTTCGGCATCACCCTCTCCACCCTCCACCAGTCGGGCCTCGGGGCCCTCATCATGATGGGCAAGCCCAACATCCACCCCCTCTGGTGGACGGAGTACATCCCCGTGCTCTTCTTCGTCTCCAGCATCTTCGCCGGCCTCTCCATGGTGATCTTCGAGGGGAGTATAAGCCTGAGGGTCTTCGGCCGTCAGATGACCGAGGAGTACAGGAGGGAGTACCCGGATATAGTCGTCGGCCTCGCCAAGACCTGTGCGGCGGTCATGTTCGTGTACCTCTTCCTGAAGGCCCTGGTGCTGATACACGGCAGGCATTGGGACTTGCTCAACACCCCCATGGGTTACTGGTACCTGACGGAGGTCGTGGGGCTCGTGCTCATCCCTTGCCTCATGTTTGCAAAGGGGGTGAGGAGCAGGAACCTGACCATCATCCGCGTGGCCGCCCTCTTGACCATGGCCGGCATCATCATCAACAGGTGCAACTACGTCTTCATCGCCTACAAGTGGTATGTGCCCCTGTCCGAGAGGTACATACCCACCCTGGCTGAGACGTGGATAGCCTTCACCGTGGTCCTGGCCCACATCTGGACCTTCAGGTGGATCGTCAACAGGATGCCTGTGTACCGCGAGGTACCGGAGTGGGCCAAGGAGGAAGAGGAGGAAAAGATCATCAGGAAGGAGGTGGCACAATGGAAGGCTTCACGTATGTAGACCTCTTCGCGACCAAAGGTCCGGAGTACCTGCTGGTAATAGGGTTCTTGCTGATGCTGATACCCTTCTGGAGGATGTTGAGGGCCCCAGCGGAGGCGGGGCTGCGGAGGGTGAGGGAGGCCATGACCTCCTTGGCCGACTGGTTCTTCCTCCCCGAAGGGGTCTACTACCACCAGGGCCACAGTTGGGCCTTGCCCCAGGAGGGGAACCTCGTGAAGGTGGGCATCGATGACTTCGCCCAGAAACTGGTGGGTAAGCCGAGGGAGGTCTACATACCCACTGTGGGCTCTAAGGTCGAGCAAGGTGAGGTCGGCTGGAAGCTCGGCGTGGACTCCAAGACCATCGAGATGCTGTCCCCGGTCAGCGGTGAGGTGGTGGCCATCAACAAACGGGCCCTCGAAGACCCCGAGGTGCTCACCAGGGACCCCTACGGAGAGGGATGGCTGATGATGGTGAAGCCCCACAACATAAAGGCCAACATCAAGAACCTCCTGTCGGGGAGGCTCGCTTCGGCCTGGATGGAAGCCACCCTCGACCGCCTCAGGGAGAGGATGGGGGGAGAGCTCGGCCTCGTCTACCAGGACGGCGGTCTGCCGGTGTCAGGCCTGGCCAAGGCCCTCTCGCCCGAGGAATGGGACAAGATAGCGAGGGAGTTCCTGTTGACCGAAGAAGGAGGGGAAGGATGAAGCGGGGTATCCTGGTGTTGGCCCTCTTGGCCGCTGTCCTCGTCATACCCCTGGCCAAAGAGGGTGGGTCCTCTGACACCATCGTCATCAAGGGGCTCGAGAAGCTCTACGGTCCGGTGGAGTTCTCCCATGGAGACCACGAGGAGCTGGCGGAGGACTGTTCCTCATGTCATCACCACAGCGATGAGCCCCTGGCCTGCGGTGAGTGCCATGAGCCCATCTCGGTTTACCATTACAAGGGGAAGGAGCGGAAGGCAGGCATCGGCCTAAAGGGCGCTTATCATGGCCTTTGCATAGGCTGTCACAAGGAGAGCGAGAGCGGTCCCGTGGGCTGCACAGATTGTCACGCCAAAAAGGCCGGTAAGTAATACCTCAGATATCCCAGACTTCGACGGTCCCTTTCCGTAAGCGGAAAGGGACCGTCCTTTTGGCTTCGTTGACCCTAAAACACCGTTTATGGTATTTGTAAAATGGTAAAGTTTATGCGTTCCCATAGTCTGAGCCTCCGGTTGATCCTCTGCGTAGGGGTGGTGGCGATAGCCGCCATCGGGGGCTTCGCCTACATCAACCTCGAGACCCAGAGGAGACACCTCATCCAGGAGGTCATCTCAGGGGCCCAGCAACTAAGCGATACCATCAAGAGAAGCCTCTGGTACGACATGCTCCATAACTACCGAGACGCCCTCTACAACGTCATAGAGGTCATCGGCAGGCAGGAGGGCATAGAGAAGGTGAGGATCTTCAACAAGAAGGGGATGGTCATGTTCTCCTCCCACAAAGAGGAGATAGGGGAGGTGGTGGATAAGAGGGCCGAGGCCTGCTACGCCTGCCACGCCGAAGACCGCCCCCTGGAGAGGCTCGATACCCCCAAGAGGACCAGGATCTATCAGGCCAACGACCATCGCATCCTCGGCATGATAAGCCCC
>QMLK01000037.1 GCA_003646705.1 Deltaproteobacteria bacterium
CATCTGCGGAGGGCTCGGCGGCGTGATGGAGGCCGCCTGCAGGGGTGCCAAGGAGGAGGGGGGGCTCACCGTGGGCATCATCCCCATGGCCCATAAGGAGGGGGCCAACCCTTACGTCGACGTGGTGATCGCCACCGATATGGGCCACGCAAGAAACGTCATCATCGTCCACTCCTCGGACGGCCTCGTGGCCGTGGCCGGAGAGGAGGGGACGTTGTCCGAGATCGCCATTGCCCTCAAAGCGGGCAAACCCGTCGTAGGGCTCAAGAGCTGGGATCTGGGGGGCAGGGTCCCCCAGGCCTCAAGCCCACGGGAGGCGGTCCAACGGCTCGTCGGGGCCTGGGGATGAAGGGCCTCCTCTGCCTTCTCCTCGCGATCCTCCTATCCTGCGCCCCCAAGGTCTACAGACCCCAAGGGGTCTACCACGTGGTCAAGAGGCATGAAACCCTCTGGCGCATCTGCAAGACCTACGGGGTGGACATGGACTATGTGGCCCGCATCAACGGGATAAGGGACCCCTCCAAGATCAGGGTGGGCCAACGGATCTTCATCCCCGGGGCCACCAGGGTCCTCGAGGTCAAGGTGCCCATAGAGGACCTCACCCCCCGTAAGAGCTCAAAGGTAAGGGCCAAGCCCCGCTTCATATGGCCGGTCAAGGGAAAGATGATCCGGGGTTTCTCCCAGCGGAAGGGCAGCAGACACGACGGCATCGACATAGCCGCTCCCCTGGGGACCCCCATCAAAGCGGCTGCCTCGGGCCGCGTGGTCTACAGCGATGACAAGCTGGCCGGATACGGCAAGCTCGTCATCATCGAACACCCGGGCAACTACTACACCATCTACGCCCATAACTCCATCAACCTGATAAAGGAGGAACAGTGGGTAAAACAGGGAGAGGTGATCGCCAAGGTGGGAAAATCGGGCAACGCCAAGGGACCCCACCTCCACTTCGAGATCCGCAAGGGGAGCAAGCCCTTGAACCCCCTGACCTTCCTTCCTTAGAGGGGGAGGACCTCGACACCCTGCGGATCTACCTCCAGCAGATAAGGGGGCGAGACCTCCTCGATGCCGAGCAGGAGAGGGAGCTCTCGGAGAGGATAGCTCAAGGGGACGAGGAGGCCAGGCGCAGGATGATCGAGGCCAACCTCCGGCTGGTGGTGACCATCGCCCGCAGATACGCCGGACAGGGGCTACCCCTCTTGGACCTGATAGAGGAGGGGAACATCGGCCTCATCAAGGCGGTGGAAAAGTTCGATCCGACCAAGGGATGTCGCTTCTCCACCTACGCCACCCTCTGGATCCGGCAGGCCATAGAGCGGGCCCTGGTCAGCCAGACCAAGGCGGTGAAGCTCCCCTCCCATGTGGCCGGGGACCTGAGGAGGATGATCAGGTCCATCCGTCGCCTCACCCAGACCCTCGGCCGGGAACCCACCAGCCAGGAGGTGGCGGAGGAGATGGCCGTAGAGGTGCAATACGTCGAGAGGCTCATGCAGGCGATCCTCAGGGTGAGCTCCTTCGAGACCCCCTTGGACGAGAAGGAGGAGTTCCTGCTGAAGGACACCCTCAGCGCCGATCCGTCGCGGAGCCCCTTCTCCCTGACGGAACACCTGGAGCTGGTGAAGTTGCTTCAGTCCTGGCTCAAGATCCTCACGGCCCAGGAGAGGAGGGTGGTGGAACTCCGCTTCGGGCTCAAGGACGGCGAGCCGTGGACCTTGGAGGCCATCGGCAAGCTCTACGGGGTGACCAGGGAGCGCATCCGCCAGATCGAGGCCCAGGCCCTGGAGCGTTTGAGGCGGCTCATCAGGACCAAGGACCTCATCCTCTTCGAGGAGATAAGGCCCCTCAGGAAGAGGAAGTAGGCCGCCCCGGGAGGTACATGAGGAGGACGAAGAGCGCCGCAGCCAACATCAGCCGCGGCACCGTTATGGCCAGGGGATCAGCCCCTGCGGCCACGAAGAGGAGGGTATCCTCGAAGACGGCGTGAAAGAGCGACAGGAACCCCACCACCGCTAAGGCCTCCCGGCCCTTCACCCGCTTCTGCCTCAAGGAGGCGATGATCACCCCAGCCCCGTAAAGGATGCCGAAGATGAGCCCTGCCAAGAGGGCCACGGTCCCCTCGGGGGAAAGGACCCAGGAGAACCCCCTCCACCTCCTTCCCTCCCACCTCTCCTTGGCAACCTCCAGGAGGGTCAGCAGCGGGATGAGGACCACGGCCATCCGCAGGGAGAAGCTCAAGAGGCCCTCTATGTACTCTTTCATCCACATCGCTAAAGGTAAGGGTGGAGGACATGGGCTGCCAACACGGAGACGACAAACCTCAGGGGGGCCAAGGCCAGGAACCCCCTCCTAACCCTCAGGATCACCGCCCCCTCCAGGATCTGGTTGTGGGACAACAGGAGCATGAGGGCGAGGATCGTCACCTCCCTGGAGCTCAGGCCAAGCCCCGCCACAGCCCCCAGGGCTGCGTAGAGGTTCACGAAGTTGCCCAGGATGATCACCAAGGCCGCCTCCCCCGGCAACCCCACAAAACCCATGAAGGGCTCAGCCTTGGCGGCGAGCCCCTCCAGGACCCCCCACCTCTGCAGGAAGAAGACCAGGGTGTAGACGGGGAGGAGGAAGAGCAGAAGCTCCAGATAGCCCTTGACTCCCGCCTTGATCTTGTCCATCGTCCTTCCCTTCGCGGGCCAATAGAAGTATCATGGGAGGGATCTGGCCACAAGGGATGGATCTACTTCGCCACTTGATGATAGCCTTCCTCCTCTCCCAGGCCGTCCTGTGGGGAGGGGTAATCGGATACATGGCGGTGGAGGGGTGGGACTTCTTCAAGGCCCTCTACATGACGGTGATCAGCATAACCACTGTGGGCTATGGCGAGGTCTTCGGCCTCTCCAAGGGGGGGAGGATCTTCACCATATTCCTCATAATGACGAGCTTTGGGGTCCTCTTCTACATAGCCACGGCCTTCACCCAGGCCCTCATCGCGGGCCAGATAAAAGCCTTTTTCGGGAGGCAGAAATTGGAACGAGCCTTAAGACGCCTCAAAGGCCACTTTATCCTCTGCGGCTTCGGCCGCATAGGCTCGGTGGTGGCCAAGGAGCTGGCCAAGGAAGGGGTCCCCTTCCTGGTGATAGAGAGGGACCCGGCGGTGGCCAAGGAGGCCGAGGAGGCCGGGTACCTCTGTGTGGAGGGGGACGCCACCGTGGACGAGATCCTGAGGAGGGCAGGCATAGAGAGGGCCAGGGGCATCGTCGCCACCGTCTCCTCGGATGCGGACAACCTCTACATCACCCTCTCGGCGCGGCAGCTGAACCCCGACCTCTTCATCCTGACCAGGGCCGACAGCCCCGACGCCGAGAGGAACCTCTTGGCCGCCGGGGCCAACAAGGTGGTCTCCCCCTACTTCATCGGGGCCCTGAGGATGGCCAATGCCCTGCTGAGGCCCCACGTGGTCGACTTCATCGAGTTGGCCGTACACCGGCGACATCTGGAGCTCCAGATGGAGGAGGTGAGGGTGGAGGACGACGCCTACTTCGCAGGAAGACCCCTCAGAGAGTGCGGCCTCAGGGAGCGCTTCGGGGTTATAGTGGTCGCCGTGAAGAAGGCATCAGGGGAGGCCTTCTTCAACCCCTCCCCCGAGACCACCATAGAGCGGGGGGACGTGTTGATCGTCCTCGGGGAGGGGAAAGGTTTGAAGGAGCTGGAGGAGACGGTGAAGTTCAGGGGGGAGCGACCGTGAAGGTCCACCTGGCCATCCCCTATGAACTCTTGAGGGAGAGGCTCGAGGAGGTCCTTCGGCACCGGTTGTGCCCCGAGATCTACTTCGACGCCCAGGCCCTCGAAGGCTGTAACGACGCTGACCTTCGGGCCTGTGCCGAGGCCTTACGGGAAGAAGGGCTGACCTTCTCCTTTCACGGCCCCTTCATGGATCTGGCCCCCGGGGCCCTCGACAGCAAGATCAAGGAGGTGACTTGGGATCGTTTCTCCGAGACCATGAGGTTGGCCTCCCTGGTGAGGCCCGAGTGTGTGGTCTTCCACGTGGGGTACGATCCCTGGCGCCACGGAGAGTACAAGGAGCTCTGGATCGCCTCAAGCCTCGAGATATGGCGACCCCTCTTCGCCAAGGCGGAGGAGACCGGGGTAAGGGTGGCCTTGGAGAACGTCTTCGACGAAGGCCCCCACCTGATAGGTGAGATCCTGACGAGGGCTGGAAACGGCTGGGTGGGCTTCTGCTTCGATCCGGCCCACCACCTCCTCTTCAGCAAGGTCCCCCTCGGAGACTGGCTGGCGGCCCTGGGGGAGAGGCTCGTGGAGGTGCACGTCCACGACAACCACGGCCAGACGGACGAGCACCTGCCGCCTGGCGACGGGAGGGTCGACTTCGAACTGCTCTTCTCGCTGCTGCCCCACAGGGACCTCCTCTTCACCCTGGAGGTCCACCGCGAGGAATACGTCCAGAGGGGACTCGAGGGGCTGATGGAGATGCTGCAGAGTTGGGAGGCCACGGGATGAACTTGGTGAAGGACGACCGATGCTTCGTATGCGGCAGGGAGAACCCACGGGGTCTGAGAATCGAGGTGAAGAGGTGGGAGCGGGGGGCCACCTTCCGGTTCATGGCCGAGGATACCTACAAAGGCTGGGCCCATTACCTCCACGGCGGGGTGATAAGCATGCTCTTCGACGAGCTGCTGGGGTGGACCTCTCGCTTCCTCGGTTACACCGCCCTGACGGCGAGGCTCGAGGTGAGATACAAAAAACCCATCCCCCTGGGCAGCGTGGTCACCTTCAGGGGTGAATTGGAACGCGAGGCCAAGCGACTCCTCTACATTCGGACGGCGGCCTATCTCGAGGATGGCACCCTGGCCGCAGAGGGTAGGGGGACCATGATGGTGATGGAGAAGGGTCGGGAGGGGACATCGCCTCCCAACCCCTGATGAAGATCAATCCTCCAAGACGAAGATGACCTCCATCTTCACACGGTATTCTGCGATCTTGTCGTCCTCCACCGCCACCCGGAGCTCCTGGATCCTCAGGCCGGTGATCCCCCTCAGGGTCTTTATGGCCCTCTTGAAGCCCACCTTGATGGCGTCGTCAAAGCTGTTGGGAGACCCCGCGATGATGTGGGTTACCCTCGCAACCCTGCCGTCTGACATCGACTATCACCTCCTCTCCCTCTTGGTCTTCCTTCACTATAGCTTAGCTTGAGACCTTGTCAAGAAAATTTCTCGGGAGGTCGAAATGAAACGGGTCCTGTTGGTATGCGCTGCCATCTTCCCCCTGCTCACCTGTTCGGGGATCGTCTACACCATCCTCTCTCTCTTCATAGCGGCCCTGGGGGCCTCCAAGAGCCAGATAGGCCTGCTCTACACCTGCGGGGCCCTGGCCGGGGCGATCACTTCCCCCCTCTCGGGGAGACTCGCCGATAGGTGGGGCAGAAAGCCGGTGCTCTTGGGCTCCATGGCCCTCTTCGCCGGCGTCTTCGGAGGGTTCGCCTTCGTGAAGGAGTACACCCAACTCTTCCCCATCATGATCGCCGAGGGGACCGCCTGGGGGGGGCTCGGGGCATCGGTCAACGCCATGATCGCCGACCTGGTCCCCCAGCAGAAGAGGGGCACGGCCCTCGGCCTCTACAACGCCACCTGGAACTTAGGATGGATCATCGGTCCCCTCGCCGGTGGGGTCCTTTCGGACCACCTCGGCTTCCGGACCACCTTCCTCCTCTGCGTAGGTCTCATCTCGGTGGGCATAGCCCTGGGGGCCTTCCTGCTGCCTCGAGGAGACGGCGGACCCTCTGGGCCAGGAGATGAGCCCTCCGCACGGGTTCCGGCAACCGATACCCCCTGGTGGCCTCAAGGGCCACCCTCCAGCTCCGATCCAGGTCGATGAGGTGGCCGGGGGAGACGTAGATGGGCTTGACCCCGGGCTTCGTCCTCAAGGCCACCCCCACGACCCTTTCCCGATAGCACAGGGGGGAGATGGCCCCTCTGCGATCCTCGGGCTCCTCCCCTGATCCCACCAGGGGCTCTTTGGCACACCCGATGGTCGGCATCCCCAGGAGCACACCCAGATGGCTGGCGAGCCCTATACCCCTGGGGTGGGCTATCCCCTGCCCGTCCACGAAGAGGAGATCAGGGGGCTGCCGGACCCCCTTCAGGGCGTCCTCCAGGAGGGGCACCTCCCGAAAGGAGAGGTAGCCGGGTATGTAAGGGAAGGAGACCTCCTGCACGACCCACCTCTCCTCCAGGACCTCCAGGGCAGGCCAGCTCATCACCACCGCCGCCCCGATCCCCATCTCCCCCCAGTAAGAGGCGTCAAGGCCCGCCACACGACGCAGCCTTCCCCCTCTCCACTCGGTCCTGACCCTCCTGGCCAACTCCTCCTGAAGGGCCCGGGCCGAGGAGAGGTCAAGGGAGTTCCTCGAACCTGCCATCCGATACGAGGAGTTTAAAGGGCTCCCCTACGGGCTCGCCCTGGAGGTAGCCCCTGAGGCCGGTCACCCCGTAAAGGTGCAGGGACTCCAGCCCCTCAGCCTTGCCGCCCGCCTCCAACAGGACCTCCAGACCGTCCCAACCGAGGGCCTCGAAGAGGCCTGGAGTGGTCCCGTAGGTCCGACGGAACCTCTCGCTGAAATCCCTAACCTCCTCCCGCTTGCTCTCCGGGTAAAAGGGCGTCGAGAGGACGGCCCCCTCCAAGTACTCCCGGCAGAGGCCGAGGACCTTCAAGGGGTCCAAGACCCTGAGGGCCAGGAGCTTCACCCCTTCGAGCTCGTAGTAGGCCACCTGGGAGGCGAGCAGACACAAGGTGTAATCCCCCTCCGCCACCACGAGGGCATCGGGCATCACCTCTCCCTCCTTTATCTCCTTCAAGGAGGGGCCGAAGTCCATCTCCCTCTCCTTGTAGGGGAAGTACCCTACGAGCTCGCCGCCCCACTTCCAGGTCTCCTCCTGGAAGGCCCTCACGACGCGCCTGCCGTAGGGATTGCGTGGGTAAAAGAGACCGAACCGGGAGAGCCCTTCGTCCCTGGCGAGGAGGAAGAGATCCTCCACCTCCTGCTCAAGCGGCAGGGACAACTGCAGCACCCCCTCCATCCCCCGGGCCTCCTCCAGGGGGCTGAGGATCAGGAGCAGGGGGTCTCCCTCCCTGAACTCTTGCAGCACCGCCCTGGCCTCCCCGGGGGAGAGGGGACCGAGGACCGCTTGAACCTCCCCCCTCAGGGACCTGAAGCCCTCAACGGCCCCTTGGGGGCTGGAGCCCGTGTCCCGTAGCAGGAACCTCACCCTCCAGCGGGGATGGCGGTCCCCGAAGACGCCGGCCGCCAGCAGAGCCCCCTTCAAGACCTGCTCCCCGGTGCTCGCCAGCCTTCCGCTCAGGGGCAGCAGCAGCCCCACCGTCAGCTCCCTCTCCTTCGGCTTCAGGAGGAGCTCCCAAAGCCTCTCGAAAAACCCCCCGAAGCCCTCCTCCTGGGCCCTACCCTCAACCCCCTTCAGGAGGGCCTCGGCCTCCTCATACCTCTCCTCCCCCAAGTAGGCCTCGGCGATCTTGAGCGCGGCGTAAACCGATAGAAAGGTCCCCTCCCAGCGAGACATCACCTCGCGCCACTGCGACGGGGAGAGCCCCTTCAAGAGCGCCAGGGCCTCCTCCCTCGCCACCCTTCGATCTGTCGGCCTTCCCCTCGAGTAGACCTCGTAGTAGTAAGACAGGGCCTCCAGGGGATGCCTTGGGCGAGAGGACCGACCGAGCAGCAGCAATAGCCTCCCGAGGTCCTCGGGATGCTCGTCCTTGTAGGGCAAGAGGCCCTTGGCGACCTCGAGGGCCTTCTCCTCCTTTCCCATGTGAAGCAGGGCCTCAGCCCATCGCAGGGAGGCATCC
>QMLK01000038.1 GCA_003646705.1 Deltaproteobacteria bacterium
CATCAACCCCCCGGTCAGGATCAGGAGGATGCTGAAGTGGGCGATGTACACACCGAGCCTCGAGAGCCTCCACCGCTTATCCCTTATCTTGCGGAGGACGGGAAGCCTCTGCAGGGAACAGACCGCGATGTTGAGGGCCAAGAAGCCCAGGGCGGCGAGGAACCACCAGGAGTGGTACATGTCCAAAAGGCCGAGGTCCCTCAGGAGCTTATAGGTCCGCGGGGAGTAGAGATGGACGTACTGTTCGGGAGAGGCGTTTTGGGGTATGAGGGTCCCGATGACGGAAAGGGCCGCCAAGAGGATGAGCAACCCTATGGTGAGCTTTATCGACGAAAGGAGGCGCTTCATTTGGGGCTCCATATCACAGGGTCTACCCCAAGTCAAGGAACGGCGCTACTCGGAAGGTCGTCCCCTCTCGTAAACCTGGGGATTGGCGCAGTGGGGCAGCCGCTGCTCCCTCAGCCCGGCTAGGAGGTTCTCCGCAGTGATGACCGCCATCTCGGTGCGGGTGCTGACGCTGGCCGAACCGATGTGAGGGACGATGAGGCAGTTCTGCAGACCGAGCAGGGGATGGTCCATGGGAATGGGCTCGGGTTCTGTGACGTCCAGGGCCGCACGGGCGATCCACCCCTCCTTCAGGGCCCTGTAGAGCGCCTTCGGGTCCACCACGGGACCGCGGGCGGTGTTGATCAGGATGGCGGTGGGCTTCATCAGCTTGAGCTCCCGTTCACCGATCATGTGGTAGGTCTCCTCGGTCAAGGGGGTGTGCAGACTCACAAAATCGGACTCCCGAAGCAGGGCGTCCAAGTCGAGCAGCTCCACCCCGATGGAGGCAGCGGCCTCCTCGTCAGGCCGGGGGTCATAGGCCAGCACGCGCATCCGAAAGCCCACCCCCCGTCGCGCCACGGCCTGACCGATCCGTCCGAAGCCCACGATGCCGAGGGTGGCACCCCATACATCGGCCCCCAGCAGTAAAGTCGGGCCCCACGTCTTCCACTTGCCGGCCCGCACGTAATCGGCCCCCTCCACCACCCGGCGGGCCGCAGCCATGAGCAGCGCAAAGGCCAAGTCGGCTGTGGCCTCTGTCAGCACCCCAGGGGTGTGACCCACGGGGATGCCCCTCCGGGTGGCCTCGGCGATGTCGATGTTGTCCACACCCACCGCATACTGGCTGATGACCTTGAGCTTCGGGGCGGCGGCTATCACCTCGGCGTCGATGGGATCGCTCAGCATGGTGAGAAGCCCCTCACAGTCCCGCACCTTCTCCTTCAGGGCCTCCTTGGAGGGCGGCAACTCATCCGGCCAGACCTCCACTTCGCAATGCTCCCGCAGCATCTCCAGGCCCCTCTCAGGGATGAGCCGGGTGACGAAGACGTGTGGTCTCCTCCTCAATTTCATCGAGCACCTTATACTACCCGGCCCGTCATCAGACGGCAAGTCCGACCGTCACCCGAGGAGACCTCTCCCCTTTTCGGAAGGCCAAATTGAGGGGGGCTTGAGGGAACCCCTTCCCCCTTCGCCCCCGATGGCAGAGACTAAGGCCGGTCCTCCTCCACGTACTTGACCACCAGATCCCCCACCTCGGAGGTGCTGAGGCCCATCTTGCCCGCTTCCATGCTCCTCATATGTCTGGCCACCACCTCCATCATGGCCCTCTCCACCCTGCGGGCTGCTGACTCCTCCCCCAGGTGCTCGAGCATCATCCCGGCAGCACAGATGGCGGCCATGGGGTTGATGACGCCTTTGCCTGCGTACTTCGGAGCAGATCCCCCGATGGGCTCAAACATCGAGACCCCCTCGGGGTTGATGTTGGCCCCGGCCGCTATACCCATACCCCCCTGGATGATGGCCCCGAGGTCGGTGATGATGTCGCCGAACATGTTGTCCGTCACTATCACGTCGAACCACTCGGGGTTCTTCACCATCCACATGCAGATGGCGTCCACATGGGCGTAGTCCCTTTCTATATCGGGGTACTCCTGTCCCACCTCGTGGAAGACCCTCTCCCAGAGGTCAAAGGCGTAGGTCAGAACATTGGTCTTTCCGCAGAGGGTGAGCTTGCGCTTGCGGTTGCGCTTTCTGCAGTACTCGAAGGCGAAGCGAATGCAGCGCTCGACCCCCATCCTGGTGTTGACCGAGGTTTGAATGGCCACCTCATGGGGGGTGCCACGGCGCAGAAAGCCTCCCGTGCTGGCGTAAAGCCCCTCGGTGTTCTCCCTCACCACCACGAAGTCTATGTCCTCGGGGCCCTTGTCCTTCAAAGGGGTGTCGACCCCTGGGTAGAGCTTCACGGGACGGAGGTTAATGTACTGGTCCAGCTCAAACCTGATCCTCAGGAGGATCCCCTGCTCCAGCACCCCGGGCTTCACCTCTGGATGGCCCACAGCCCCCAGGTAGATGGCGTCCATCCCACGAAGCTCCTCGAGGACGCCATCGGGCAGGGTCTCCCCGGTCCTCAGGTAGCGCTCGCCACCCAGGTCATAGCGCACAAACTCCAGCCCGAAGCCCTCCTTACGGGCCGCAGCCTGAAGGACCTTCACCCCTTCGTTGGTCACCTCCGGGCCTATCCCATCACCGGGGATAAGGGCTATCCTGTAAACCTTGCTCTTCTCCATCTCGCCCTCCTTGAGAAAGATAGTTCGGCGATCTGCCGAGCCCCATAGGGCCACCTTCGCCTAAGGGAGCTGGATGTCCAGGCCGTGCCTACGCGCGGCGTTCAGCACGTGGCGGCGGGCCAGCTCCCTAGCCTTGACGTGGTCTCGATTCATTATGGCCTCGATGATGGCCTCATGTTCGCGCTGCGTCGTGGAGATCATCTCGGAGCGGTAGTCGAGATCGTTATTCTGTATGAAGGACCAGATCTTCTTCCCGACCCAGCTCAAGAACTTGGCCAGATGGGGGTTGCCGCTGGCATCCAAGATCGCCTTGTGGAAGGCATGGCTCTCGTCGGTGCCCTCTCGGCCCTCCTCCAAGGTCCTCTTCAGGGCCTCATACCTCTCCCGGATGATGGCCAGGGCCTCCTCTGTGGCGCGGACCGCCGCCAGGGCCGCAGCCTCCGGCTCGATGATGGCCCGCAACTCGTAGAGATGGGCCAAGAAATTCGGGTCCTGCCGGTCATCGACGTCGAGCCGGAAGACCAGGCCGCTGAAATCCCTGGCCACCCTGCTGCGCCCTCCCTTACGGGATTCCAGCAAGCCCTCGTGCTTCATAGGGGCCAGGGCTTCCCGTATGACGGTGGGACTGACGTTCAACTGCTTGGCCAACTGGGCCTCCGAGGGTAGCATCTCGCCAGGGGCGAAGACCCCGCTGTATATCTGTTCGGTCAGGAAGTTGGCCACCTGTTGGGCCAGAGAGGGCTCCCTCCTGATGACGGCCTGGTGGAACCCTCCGGGACGGAGGTAATCGGGGGTGGTCCTGAAGGTCTCGTCCAGGACCTGGAGCTCCCTCTCCTTCTCTGACAGGAGCCGCCTCAGACGGGCATTTTCGGCCTCGAGGACCCTGAGGCGCTCGGCCTTGTCGACCTCATCCCTTTGCTTCCTCTGCACGGTTGACCTCCGCTGTCCTCCTGAGTCCATCGCCAATTATACGCTGATAGAGGCACCAAGTGTAAGCAACTCCACAAACCGTTAAGGAATTTGACCCTTCGTCTTGAGCGATGGATCGTGTATGGGGATGACGATGTCCGCAAGCTCCTTCACCCTCTTGGCGCTCTCGTAGGCCTCCTCTACATCCAGATGGATGCCAGGGGGGATGACCTCGGGGCTACGGTCCGATATCCAGGCAGAGCCACCCTCTGGCTCGAAGTTGTCCATGACGCAACAAAAGCCCGTTATCACCGCCGTTCCGGCCCCTGTATCCACCGCCACAGATTGACAGCCTGGGCTGTGTCCGGGGGTGTGGATGATCTGGATGCCGGGCATGAGGCGGTGGTCACCCTCTATCACCTCGAAGTCCAACCCCCTGAACAGTTGAGCGTGATAGGCGCCGGCGAACAGGGGATGGGGGTCCTCTGCGTACTCCAACTCCGCTCTTTGAACGACGAATTTGGCCTTCGGCAAGAGCTTGGCGTTGGCACAATGGTCGTACATAAGATGGGTCAAGATCACCAGGGATATCTCCTCCGGGGCCAAATCCACGCTGGCCAGCGCCTCCTCAAAGGACATGAGGTCCCTCACAGGCTCCACCCTCAGCTTGGACATCACCTCCGCAGGTCCGCTGGTGTCCACCATGACCACTCCTTCAGCGCCCTTCAGGATGAAGAAGGGACAGGACAGCCACAGGGCCCTCCCGTAATTGCGCAGGTAGGTCATACGGCCCATCTCGATGACCATCTCGGAGGGGACCAAGGGAAAGATTTGCCACTTCATGGCTCTCACCCCCTTGAGGCCGGACAAACCCTCCGCGGCTACCTGTAGGCCACGGAGGGAAGCCAGGTTACCAGATCCGGCCACAGCAATATCACCGTCACCGCCATGAGTTGCAGCACCACATAGGGGATTATCCCCTTGTAGATGTCCTCCAGGCGGACCTCCTTGGGAACGACGCCCTGCAGGAAGAAGATGGTGAACCCCACCGGTGGGGTGAGAAAGGACGTCTGTAGGACCAGGGCCATCAGGACGGCGAACCAGACCAACTCCGGCTGCTCTACCACCCCGAAACCGTTGATGTGGAGCCCCATCCTGGTGACGGCTGGGGCCACGAGGGGCAGGATGATCAGGGTTATCTCGATCCAATCGAGGAAGGACCCCAGCAGGAACACCACCCCTATGATCACCGCGAGGACCCCGTGGGGGCCAAAGGGTATCTTGGCCAACAGACTGTCTATCACGTCGTCGCCTCCCAACAGCCGCAACACCAAGGCGAAGAAGCGGGCCCCTACGAAGATGCCGAAGACGAACCCGGTGACCTGGAGGGTCTCTACGGCTGCCTCCGGGCTCTCCACCAGGGGGAGACCTACATTGAAGGCGTTGCGGAAGAAGATCCTGGCGAAGCTCTTGGCGATGACGCAGCGGATGCCCTTGGCCTTTAAGGCCATGTCAAGGGGAAAAATATGAGGCCCATCGTCACTTAAAATAGACTTGGCCCCCTTTTGGAGCCTTTCCGCTGGGTCCCCCATCTCGAGGGGCCTTTTCTTTTTAGGGGACTGCCGTTCAGGGGCTACAGGGGGCCTTCCGTCCCCTGAGGAGGCCGATGATCAAGAAGGACCATATCACCGAGGCCAAAAGGGAGGCAGAAATCAGCAATAGATAGAGACTGACATCAGGGCTCCCCATCTGCTTGAGCAGCACAGAGACCGTCACGGCCAAAAGGAGCAGGGCGAACAGGACCCTTATCCTCGCCCCCTTTACCGACCTGGTGGCACGGGCGCCGACCTGAACCCCTAACACGGCCCCGCCGAGGACCACCAAGGCCATCAGCCACTGGACCCTCCCTGCCAGGCCGTAGATGGCGATGCCATAGGAGGAGCTGAACAGCGTGATGAGCAGCGACGTCCCCACCGCAGTCCTCGTCGGCACACCGATGAGATACACCAGCAGGGGGAAGGCGACAAAACCTCCCCCAACCCCCATGAAACCCGACACAAAACCTATGCCGAGGCCCGACAGCACCACCACCCATAAAGAGACCGAGGGGACCTCCGAGCGGGGAAAGGTTATCACCGGAGGAAGGGCGAAAGACCTAAATTTGCCCCCGGGGGCGTCTTGGGCCTCTGTAGTCCCTCGTCTTTTGTCCCTGTGGCGGCGAAAAAAGCCCACCAACATCCAAATGGAGATGAAGCTGAGAAGCCCTATGTAGCCCACCCTCACGTAAGTCCCGGCAAGGCCCCATCCCTCCAAGACCAATACGAGCCTCTTGCCGATCTCGACCCCCGCTATGGAGATCAACCCTATGATCACGCCCAGCTTCGGGGCCACATTGCCGAGCCTTCGGTGCCGCAGGACCCCCACTGTGCTGTTGCCCGCTATGGCGGCAAAGCTGGTCCCGATGGCCGTCACCATGGGAAAGCCCAAGACGTTGAGCGTAGGGGTCAGGAGGAAGCCCCCTCCCACCCCGAAAAAGCCGGCCAGCGTCCCTATGACCAGCCCCACGAACGCGACGAGCAAGGCTCGCACAGGGTCCACCTCTCCCTCCTTCCCGGGATCCTCAGCCTGGCTTTGAGCGCCGAACCCTCAGCGCAAGCTGGAGTAATACTCCCTCAGGATCTCCACCACCTCTGGGCGGCTGAACTCCTCCGGCACGGGCTTCCCCTCCGCCAGCATCCTCCTCAGCATGGTGCCGCTCAGCATCAGGTGGTCCTCCTCGCCGTGGGGGCAGGTCTTGAAGGAGGCCATCTGCTTGCACCTGTAGCAGTAAAAGGTCCAGTCCACAGGGAACATCCTTATCGCCAGGGACCCCTCGGGGATCTCGTAAAAGATCCTCTGAGCGTCAAAGGGACCGTAGTAGTCCCCCACCCCCGCATGGTCCCTCCCTATGATTATGTGGCTGGCCCCGTAGTTCTGCCTTATCACCGCATGAAGCAGCGCCTCCCTCGGGCCCGCATACCTCATCTCCATGGGGTAGGCCTTGTTCACCACCCGCTCCTTGGGAAAATAACGCTCCAGCACCGCCTCCACACACCTCACCCTGACCTCAGCGGGGATGTCCCCCTCCTTCAGCCTCCCCACCAGCTGGTGCACGAAGAGCCCATCAGAGACCTCTAGGGCGATCTTGGCGATGTACTCGTGGGATCGGTGCATGGGGTTGCGCAGCTGAAGGGCCACCACCGTCCTCCAGCCACGCTCCCGGAAGATCCCGCGGGTCTCCGAAGGCCGGGCGTAAAGGCCCGGGAAACGCTCAGGGTAGTCGAGCTCGCTGAAGACCTTCACAGGCCCCCCAAGGTTGAAATCCCCCTGGGCCAGGACCTTCGCCACCCCGGGATGCCTCGGATCATCGGTCCGAAAGACCTCCCTACACTCGTAGAGCTTGTCGATGCTGTAGATCTCCTCGATCACCATCGAGCCCATCAGCCTGCCGCTCTCCCCGTCCACCAGGGCCACCTCCTGCCCCTCCTTCAGCCGAGAGGCCTCCTCCCCGGAGACCGAGAGGGTGATGGGGATGGGCCAGAAGGTCCCGTCCCTCAACCTCATCTCCTCACAGACCCGCCTCCAGTCCTCGCTGCCCATGAACCCCTCCAGGGGGCTGAAGGCGCCCGTGCCCATCATTATCAGGTCCGAGGTCTCCCTCGAGGTCATGCGAACCTTGGGCAGCCCCTCGGCCCTCTCCCTCTCCTCGGCCAACTCCTCACCCTCGAGCAACCTCGGGGTCAACCTGCCTCCGTGCGGTGGTACCAACTCGGACATCTCCAGACCTCCCTCCTTTTGGGCTCAAAAAAGAGGGAGGGGAACGGGAAGGACCCCTCCCTCATCCGAAAGGGCTAAGGCTTACATGTACCCCAGCTTCCTCAGCCGCTCCATCGCCTTCTCCTTGTCCTGATGCCTCCCCACCCTCTCCCATGTGTCCTCAAGGTCCTGCTTCCAGGCCGGGATCTCGGAGGTCTTCCGAGTGGTCGACTTGGCCCCAAGGGAACGATAGCCCCGCTCGTAAAGCACACAGTACGGGATCCCAAAGGCGGCATAGGTATCCCAGAGGTCCTTCTCGGTGAAGTGCAAGATGGGCCTGATCCTGGTGTGCTCCGGCACAAGGTACTCCGCGGGCCTGTGCTCGAAGTACTCATCGTTGTAGCGGGCGGGGTGCTCATCCCACCTCAGCCCTTGAAAGACCCCCTTGATCCC
>QMLK01000039.1 GCA_003646705.1 Deltaproteobacteria bacterium
AGGCAGAAGGCAAAGGACCAAAAGGAGCGCCATTGCGCCCAAGAGGAGCTTGGCCCAGAGGGAAAAGGGGGGGAGGAACAGGCCCAGTCCAAGGGCGAGGGTGAAGATCACCCCCGCCAGTCCAACCTTCAGCGCCCTCCGCTCCCCCTCCCGATGGGAGTCCCAGGTGAAGAGGAGGGCCATCAAGAGGATTAGTCCGTCCAAGATCAAGAAAGGAGTCAGCACCGCTGTCACGTCCTCCTTCTGACGGAGCGGGAGTCTCCGCTCAGGTTCACCTTAGTATAAGTCTGACCTTTTGCATTTTACAAGGTGAAAAATCGCGCACTGCAGTTTCGAGGGCCGCCCCTTCGGGGTCCCTTGGCCGTCCGACGGCCTATATCCCTCCCACCATGCAGTACTCCCGCAGGCGGTTGAGCGCCGTGAAGAACTCGCGCATCATCCCGCTGACCACGTACATACCGCGTTCGGTGACCCTGTAGCCTCCGGGGGTGCGCTCCACGGCACCTATGAGGCGCAAGGCCGAAAGCTCAAGGCCCAGGTCCTCATCAGGGGTCCTGCCGAAGCGCCTGCGGTGGGACTCTTCCTTGAGCTCCATCCCGAAGAGCTGGGTGAGGAGGTGGTACCGCAGGAGATCTCGCCGGGGCAGGACCCGTGACATGGCGATGGGCAACTGTCCGCTCTGCACCTTTTGGCCGTAGTTGTCCAGGTCGAAGTGGTTGGCGTAGAAGAGCCCCCGGTAGAGCCCCACGGAGCCACTGCCTAAGGCGATGTAGTCCTGGTAGTCTATGATGTACTCGTCGATCATCCTGTCGCCCCGGGAGAAACACCAGACGGTGGATGGGCGATAGCCGTCCTGGTAGATCTCCTGGAGGATCAGGTCGTAGAAGCGCCGCTCCCTGTGGGTGTCGATCTTGGAGAAACGGCGCTCCATAGCGTGGCGTTTCTTAGGGGCCGGCATCAAGGGGTAAAAGGTCACCTGATCTATCCCGAGCTCCTTGACCATCTCGATGTCGCGCCGGAAGAGCTCCAGGGTCTGGGTGGGGAAGTTGTAAAGGAGGTCTATGTTGAAGGTCTCGAACTGGCCCTGGGCCAGGTTGATCTTCTGGATGGCCTCTTGCCCGGTGTGGGACAGCCTCCCCATGGCCTTGAGCATCCCGTCGTCGAAGCTCTGCACCCCCATGGAGAGTCGCCTCACCCCCAGTCCCTTGAGGGTCCGGACGGTCTCCGGGGTCACGTCCCTCGGGTTGGTCTCCAGCGAGATCTCCTCCACGGGCAATCGACTGTGGAGGTACTCCAGGAAGGCGACCAGTTCGTCCATCAACACGGTGGGGGTGCCTCCGCCGAAGTAGAAGCTCCGGAAGGTGAAGCCCCTCTCGAGGTAAAGGTCCAGTTCCCTTCGCAACTGCCGGAAGTACCGGCGGGTCCTCTCCTCTTCAAAGGGGTAGCGGTTGAAGGAGCAGTAGGGACAGAGGCGCCGACAGAAGGGGATGTGGATGTAGAGGGCGGGTTCCGGTCCCCCCTCGGGCCTGAGGATGTCTTCCTGTAGGCCCGGCTTTAAGGCGAGGAACTTGCGGCCCTCAAAGCGGACGATGCGAGAGACGAGGTCACAGATGAGGGAATAGGCCCTCCTCATCTCCCAAGGACCTCCTCTCGGGTGGGGTAGCGCCCGCAGCCGAAGGTCCCCTCTGGGCAGTAGCCCAGGGCCTCGCACTTTGGACCCGCCTTCTCGAAGACCGCTGGCAGCCGCTGGCGGCAGATCTCGAGCATCCTGTAAGCCAACTCCCTGATTTCCCACTGGGCCCTCTGGCAGCACCGCTGGCCGAAGAAGTGGAGTAGCTCCCGGCAGTTCATGGTCACGACGATCTTGGTCTCGGCCGCCTGAGGCAGCAGGAACCGCGCGTCCTGTTGTGCCTCTTCGCCGCTGATGCCACGCTCGGCCAGCCGCTGCATGATCCTTTCGTATCCCTTCCTTATCTCTGCGATCACCCGCTCAAACTCCCCCCGGGCCACGGGGTCGGAGGCGATGGAGGGGGGGACGATGTAGGAGAAGTCCCTCATGTCCACGTAGCGCTGGCTCTGCTGGGAATAAGAGGCGATCCTGTGCCTCACCAATTGGTGGGTGAGGGCCCTGGAGACCCCCTCTATGGCGAAGGTGAACTTGACGTGCTCCAGGGGACTGGTGTGCCCTGAGGCCATCATCCTCCGCAAGAAGGCTTCCTTCTCCTCCCTCTTTGCCTCCCGCAGGTCTGCCACGAAGGCGGCGGAGTAGCACTGCCTGTAGGAGAGATAGAGGAGCTCCAACGGGTCTTCACAGACCTCCAGGAGCTCCACCCTCAACCTCGCCACGCCCACCCCTTCCTACTTCACCTCCACTTGTCTCTCGAGGGGACCCACCCAGAGGTGGACCTTGGTGTAGAGCATCCCGTCCTCGATGAGGATGATGCAGCTCCGATCCCCCTTGACGAAGTTGAGGAGGTAGTGTCGGTACTTGAAGTTATTCAGCAGGGCCCAGCCCGAGGCCGCCATGCTGTTCTTGAAGTACTCGGTTAGGGAGCTCGCATCCACCCGTCCCGTGTAGTAGAAGTAGCCCATCCGGTAGCGGCCGCTTTCGTAAAAGAGCGATTTGCCCTTCTTCAGCTTGAGGCCCTTGGGGATCTGGATGTCCTCAAAGTCCGTGTAGGTGACCCTCGCCGCCCCCTTCTTCGGCCTCTCCCCTTTGATGGTAGCGCAACCAAGGCTCGTGAGGAGAAATAGACCACACCAAAGGATTACCGCCGATCTCTTCATGGCACACCTCCTTAGGAGCCTTTTATCACTCCCCCTTTACGAGGTCAAGGAAGGCGTGTTGATCTCGGCTGGAGAATCTGTTAAGGAGTTGCATGCATGATCAACATCAGGACCCCTCAGGAGATCGCCAAGATTCGCAAAAGCAGCAGCCTCGTGGCTCGGGCCCTCCAGAAGGTGAGGGAGGCGATAAGGCCGGGGGTCACCACGGCGGAGCTGGACAGAATCGCCGAGGAGACCATAAGGCGGGGCGGGGGGGTGCCCGCCTTCAAGGGATACCGGGGGTTTCCAGCCAGCCTTTGTGTCTCTGTCAACGAGGAGGTGGTCCACGGCATCCCGGGGAGGAGGAGGCTGAAGGAGGGGGACATCGTGAGCCTCGACCTCGGGGTCCTCATGGACGGCTATTACGGCGATGCGGCCATAACGGTCCCGGTGGGGGAGGTCTCGGAGTTGGCCAAGAGGCTCTTGCAGGTGACCGAGGAGGCCCTCTATCGGGGGATAGAGAAGGCCAGGGCGGGGAATCGGCTCTTCGACATCTCCCATGCCATCCAGAGGTGGGTGGAGGCTGCGGGGTTCTCCGTGGTCAGGGACTTCGTAGGCCACGGCATCGGCAGGGCCCTTCACGAGGAGCCCCAGGTGCCCAATTTCGGCCCACCCAATCAGGGACCGCGGCTTGACGTGGGGATGGTGCTGGCCATCGAACCCATGGTCAACACGGGGACCTGGAGGGTGAGGGTGTTGGAGAACGGCTGGACGGTGGTCACCGCCGATGGAGGGCTTTCGGCCCACTTCGAGCACACGGTGGCCATTACGGAGGGGGGCCCCGAGATCCTCTCCCTGCCCTGATCAGTCCCTCTTGCGCAGGAGCAGCCTTATGGGGTTGCCCCTGAAGCCGAACTCCTCCCTCAACTTACGCACCAGGAAGCGCTGAAAGTTCTGGTTCACCCCCTCGGGGTAGTTGGCGAAGACCACGAAGGTCGGGGGGGCCACGGACACCTGGGTGATGTAATAGAGCTTCACCGGTCGGTTGCGCCAAAGGGGGGGCTGGTGGGTGGCCATCAGCTGGCGAAACCAGCGGTTGAGCCTCCCGGTGGGGACGCGTTTCTTGGCCTCAGCGGCCACGAGGTCCACCGCCTCTAAGACTTCCTTCACCCCTTGACCCGTCTTGGCCGAGGTGAAGAGCACGGGGGCGTGCTCCAGGAAGTGGAGCCTCTCCCTGAGGGCCCTTTTGTAGTCTCGCCGTCTGACCCTGCCCTCGGCCAGATCCCATTTGTTCACCACCAGGATGCAGCCCTTGCCCCGCCTCTGGATGAGGCCGCCGATCCTCGAGTCCTGATCGGTGGGGCCCTCCTGGGCGTCGATGAGCAGCAGGCTGACGTCGGAGCGTTCGATGCTCCTTATGGCCTCCCAGACGCAGTACCTCTCCAGTTGCAACCCTATGCGGCTCTTACGGCGCATCCCCGCGGTGTCTATGAGGATGTAGCGCTTCCCATCCACGCTGAAGGCCGTATCGATGGCGTCCCGGGTGGTGCCTGGGGCCTCGTCCACTATGGCACGTTCGTAGCCGAGGATCCTGTTCATGAGGGAGGATTTCCCGACGTTGGGCCTCCCTACGATGGCCACCCTCACCCCTTCCTGGACCTGCTCCTCCTCAGGGCCCTCCGGCAACAGCTCCAGCAGGGCATCCAGGAGTTCCTCAAGGCCCCTTTTGTGCAGGGCCGATATGGGGTAGAGCTCCTCGCCCCCCAGCTCGTAGAAGTCGAAGACCCCTTGCCCCTGGCGGGGACCGTCCACCTTGTTGACCACGAAGAGGACCTTCTTCCCCGTGCGGCGGAGCAGGTCGGCTATCTCCCTGTCCACGGGGGTGGGGCCATCGAGGACGTCGAGCAGGAAGAGGATCACATCTGCCTCCTCGATGGCCAAGCGGCACTGCCTGGCCACCTGGGCGGTCACGCCCTCCTCCGAGGAGGGCTCGAAGCCCCCGGTGTCCACAAGGGTGAAGCTCCGCCCCCCGACCTCCACATCGGCGAAGTTCAGGTCTCGGGTGACCCCGGGGACGTCCTCCACCACCGCCTTCCTGTAGCCCAAAAGGCGGTTGAAGAGGGTCGATTTGCCCACGTTGGGCCTGCCCACTATGGCGACCACAGGCCTCATGCCATCCTAAATTTAACACGGGGGGCCTTCGATCAAAAGCGGCCTTCTTGCCTCTCCGGTTCCCCTTGTGGTATGTAAGCCCCCATGAAGGTCAAGAACTGGATGAGCCGAGATGTGGTCACGATATCGCCTGAGGCCACCCTGCAGGATGCCATCGGCCTGATGAAGAAGCACTCCATCCGCCACATCCCGGTGGTGGAGGATGGGGAGCTGGTGGGGTGGGTCTCCGAAGGGGACATCCGTGGGGCCTATCTCGCCTCCCTCATCGAGGACATCCGGGTGAGGGACGTCATGATCAAGGAGCCCATCACCATAAGCCCTGAGGCCGACCTGGAGGAGGCCGCCGAAGTGCTCTATCGGCACGGCATCGGGGGCATCCCCGTGGTCGAGGGGAGACAGGTGGTGGGGGTGGTGACTGTGACGGACATCATGGCCGCCTTCATCCAGATCATGGGCATCCTCAAGGAGAGCTGCCGCCTTGATGTGATCCTCGGCGGCAAGCCCAAGGCCTTCGAACACGTCTCCCAGATCATCCGTCGTCACGGCGGTGAGATCATCAGCGTGGGGATCTCCGGCCCCGAGGACAAGAGCAAGCGGGTCTACTTCCTCCGCCTCACCAAGTGTGACGTCCGATCCATCGCCCAGGAGGTGGAGCGGGCCGGCTACAAGGTGGTCTCGGTGATCGAGTGAAGGCCCCAGAGGAGATAAGGGAAGCCCTCCGGAGGGGAGAGGACCCCAAGGCCCTGGCTCAGCGGGTCAAGGAGGGATGGGAAGGGGATTTAGAGGCCCTTGAGGGCCTTCTGGAGGGGCTGCTTCAGGAGCCAAGCAGGGAGGTCGCCCTCCTGCTCTTGGAGCTGACCTCCCTTTACGATGACAAAAAGGTCGTCAAGGCCCTCCGTCGGGCCCTCTTCAAGCTGCGGCAGAAGGGCATCGTAGTCGAGGAGGAGAGAAGGGGTCGTTCTGTACTGCGCCCCCTCAGGCTCCCTGAGCCCAGGGGGTACCTCGGGGCCATCGACGCCCGGGGGCTCAGGTTCGTGGCCATAGAGCGTCCCGGGGTCCGTAGTGGGGTCCTCGGCTACGTGGGCCTCGGCGGCGCCGAGGAGGGGTTGAAGGACCTGTTTCGCCTCGAGACCTCTACGAAGGCCTGGAGGAACTTCCTCGAGCAGGAGGTGTCGTCCCCCAACTTCCCCCTGGTGGAGGCCCCCGCTGCCTACTGCTGGCACCTCCTCAGGAGGTTTGCGGAGAGGAGGAGGGAGATGGGCGATGTCCTCCCTGCCGAGTACACCTCAGCCCTCCAAGAGCTCGGGGGGCTGAGGTGGGATGGGGCGGTGCCCCTGGTCTACCAGTTCATAAGGAGGGAGGAGGTGGCCGACAGGGCCTCCCTCCTCAGGGCATCGGAGGGCCTCCTGGAGGTGCCCCCCTTTTCCCTTTGGGTCCTTGGGCGGGAGGAGGTGGAGCCTTACGCCAAGGCCGTGAGGGAGGCCGAAGAGAGCCTCCTGGCTCTCACGGAGGCCCAGAAGGCTGAGCGAAAGGAGGGGATCGTCCTCAAGGCCCTCCAAGAGCTCTTCCCCGAGGAGAGGAGGCTGGCCTACAAGGAGAGGCTCGAGGAGATGGCCTACCTCCTTTGGAAGAGGGGGGACCTCGAGAGGGCCAAGGTGGCCCTCGCCGCGGCCCTGGATCTGGAGAGGCCCCTCAGCAGCTTTGACCCCAACCCCTTCCTCAAGGGATTGACCTATCGCTCCATAGTCCTGGCCCTGGAGGACTTCTACCGGCATAAGGAGGATGAGAAGGCCTCCTCCCTGCTAGTGCCCCCCTGAGGACCTCAGACCGAGGTGGCCAATCTATCGAAGTCCTCGACCTTCAAGGCCGCAGAGGTCGAGAAGGAGATGCCGGTCAGCTTGCCGAGGGCCACCGACGCCTTGAAGGCCTCCTGCAGGCCAGGGAGGTCCACGATGAGCACCAGGTCCCTCTCCCCCAAGAGGGCGTAGATCGCCTCGACCTTGCCGCCCATCCCCTCGATCAACTCCACCACCTTCTCGGTGCGCTCAGCGCTTATCCCCCGTAGGGCCTCCGGTGAATACCTCCCGAATAGGAAAAAGGTCGCCATGGCTTACCTCCTTGAGGCCTTTTCGGACCTTATTAGCGCGTTTTCAGGGGCTGTCAAAGTGCGGCCCCTTCCGGAAGAGCTCCCAGAGGGGTTTCACCCGCCTTATGACCCTCTCCGGCAGCCTGTCCCAGGGTATGCCCTCGGGCCGCCGGGGCCTCTCCCTTATCCTGATGGTCCTGGTGGGGGTGATGATGACGTCTACGGCCACGTCCTTGTCCTCCATGGGGACCTCGTCGAAGACCTGCAGGTCATCCACCAGGGCCACCACGGGGGTGCTCTCCTTCACCGCTCCCAGTTCCCTCAGGATCATGTACTCCAGGTCGAAGTAGCCGCTCCCCTTCCCCACCCTGCCGCCGTTGAGCCCCACGGCCACCGCCCCTGTGGCCATGAGGTCAACCCTGCCCAGCTCCTCCAGGGGGAGGGGTCTGCCGAAGCGGCTTATCCCCGAGGATCGGCATGCCCGGGCCCAGTCCTTGGGGCGGAGGAAGTCCCTGCTGAGGAGGAAGAACGCCTGCCTCAGGCCTGGGGAGGCGGCGATGAGCCTCTTGCCGTCCATAAGGGCGTTGACCCTCACCTGCTGTTGGGCCTTATCTGGGGGGACCATTACGG
>QMLK01000040.1 GCA_003646705.1 Deltaproteobacteria bacterium
GGAGGTGAGGGAACGTGAAGGGGCCACCCTGCCCTCCCCTTCAAGGCCTCCCTCACCCCCCAGGGCAGGGTGGCCCCTTCACGTTCCCTCACCTCCTTGGGCTCCTCCTGCCGGCTGAAGGAGGCCATGCGGAGGCCCGCCCTTTGGGCCCTCTGGAGCACCTCCTCCGAGAACCTGATGTTCATGGCCGAGCGTAGAGACGGCTCATGGGCCATCACCTCCAGGACCACCGAGGCCATGTGCTGGGAGGCGCCGAAGGCCACATCCCCAACCCTGGCCACGCCCCTGCGGAAACGCACGATCCTGCCCTCGAAGCCCGCCACCTCATCCTGCGAGCGCGCCCCAGGCAGGGCGTAGACCAGGTTGGAGCCCACCTCTGGCATGAGCCACCCCACCTCCCTCTGGCAGAGGACCCCATAGGCCTCCCTCAGGGCCTCAATGACCCGGTAGCGCTCCGCCTCCCCCTCCACCCAGGCGAAGGGGTCGACAGCCGCCCGGCCCTTGCCCGGCCTCTTGGCCCTGCGGATGCCCTCGGAGATGAAGGCCTTGGCCCGAAGCGCCGCCTCCCTCAAGGGGAGTCCCTTGGCCAGCATGGTGGCCAGGGCAGCCGCAAAGGCACAACCGGTCCCATGGACCTCCCCTGGCCCCAGGCGTTCCCCCCTCAGCCAGAGGGGACCCTCTTCGTCGTGCAGGAGGTCCACCGGTTCCCCTTCCAGGTGTCCTCCCTTTATCAGCACCGCCTTCGGCCCGAGGGCCTTGATCCTGGAGGCCGCCTCCACCATGGCCTCCTGCGACCGGACCTCGAACCCCGCCAGGGCCTTGGCCTCGGGAACGTTGGGGGTCACCACCTCGGCCAAGGGGAAGAGTTCTTTGAGGAGGACCTCCTGGGCCTCCTCCTTCAGGAGCCTCTCCCCTCCCTTGGCCACCGTGACCGGATCGAGGACCAAGTGGGGGACCTCGTACCGCCTCAACTTCTCGGCCACCTTGCGGATGACCCCCCCGTCCCACAGCATCCCCGTCTTGGCCGCCGCCACCTCCATGTCCTCGAGGATCGCCTCGAGCTGTTCCTCCAAGAAGTCGAGGGAAACCGGCTCAACCCCCTTAACCCCCTGGGTGTTCTGGGCGGTCAGGGCCGTGATGACGCTCGCACCGTGCCCCCCCAGGACCGTGATGGTCTCCAGGTCCACCTGCACCCCGGCCCCTCCTCCGGAATCGGAGCCGGCGATAGTGAGCACCACCGGTCTATCCCTCGCCATCCCTCAATCTCCCGCTGATCAACTCCGCTGCCCTCCTCCCCGAGAGCAACATGCCACCGAAGATAGGCCCCATGCGGTGGGAGCCGAAGACGGCGTTGGCGGCCATCCCCGCCACGAAGACCCCAGGGTAGACCTCCCTAGTGTTCTCGAGCACCGCTGCCTCCCCCCTCTCCGACCAGAGAGGGGCCTCCCCCTTCACCTTGCCCGAGGGCAGGGACAACTCTACCCTCCCCTCCAGCAACCTCACCACCTCGGCCTCGTGCCCCGTGGCGTCCAGCACGTAACGAGACCTGGTGGTGAGGGGGTCTATGTGCAAGGAGGCCATCCCCACCGCCGTCCAGTTGATGACGAGGCCGATGACCCGATCTTGACGGACCACCACGTCCTCCACCCTCACAAGGTTGAAGACCCTCACCCCGGCCCTGACCGCCTGATGACACAGGCCCGAGGCCACCTCCACCGCATCGGCCGTCCAGTACCCCTCCCCGTAGGGGAAGGTCCTTATCCCCAACTCCTCGAGGACTTCCCTTCCTCCCTCTTGGACGACGATCTCGTTGAACATCATCCCCCCGCCCCAGATGCCGCCGCCGAGGCTCAACCTCCGTTCAAAGAGGGAGACCTTCCATCCGTCCTTGGCCAGGTAATAGGAGGCCACAAGACCCGCTGGCCCCCCTCCCACTACGGCCACATCCGACGAGATACCCTCCTTCAACTTCTCCCAAAAGCGATCCAAGATAGCCTGCGTAATGGAAAGCTCCTCAAGCCCCATCTCCGACCCCCTTTGTCTTTTCGTGGGGAAAGATAACACGGTGCCGACGAAGGTGTCCAGAGGCCCTCATTGACACCACTGGAGCTTTTTGGCACAATCCCTTTGAGGGAAGTGGATGGGCCCTGGTGGGCCTCCTGGACTTCAAATCCAGTGGCGGGCGCTGAGGCCCGCGGCGGGTTCGATTCCCGTACACTTCCGCCATTCTTCTTTTTTGAAAGGAGAGAAGGATGTTCGGCCTCGGAATGCCCGAACTGATCGTCATCCTGGTCATAGCCCTCCTCATCTTCGGAGCCTCCCGCCTCCCTGAGATCGGCTCCGGTATCGGCAAGGCCATAAGGAACTTCAAGAAATCGGTAAAGGAGCCCCCTGAGATCGACATCACCCCGGAGGAGAAGAAACTCGAGGCCAAGGAGGCCGCCGAAGAGAAGAGTGACTGAAACCGCCTTCATCGGCTTCGGCTCCAACCTCGGCGACAAAAGGACCAACTGCCTCAAGGGATTGAGGGACCTGAAGGCCCATGGGAGGGTCAGGATCCTCCGCCTGTCCTCCCTCTGGAGGACGGAGCCCGTGGGCTTCCGCCATCAGGACTGGTTCCTGAACGGGGTGGCCGAGGTGGCCACTGAGCTGTCCCCCCGGGAGCTCCTCGGGCTCCTGAAGGACGTGGAGAGGAAGGTGGGCCGCAAGGAGACCTTTCGATGGGGCCCACGGGTCCTCGACCTCGATCTGCTCCTTTACGGCCAGGAGGTGATCCAGGAGGAGGACCTCCAGGTCCCCCACCCACGGCTCCACCAGCGGGCTTTCGTGCTGGTGCCCCTGGTGGAGATAGCGCCGGAGGCCTACCATCCCATCCTGGGGAAGACGGCCAGGGATCTCCTGGAGGAGCTGCAGGACCCGGAGGAGGTCGAGTACTTCGGCCCCATCGGGGAGGAGGAGCTCTGAGATGCCCCTAGAGTTTATGAGCACCCTTTGCGAGGGACAGAAGCTCTACGGCGTCATCCACTTCCCGCGGCGGGTCCCTGCCCCCCTGGTGATCGCCTCCCACGGCTTGCTCTCGAGCAAGGACAGCGAAAAGTTCGTGCTGCTCGGGGAGCTCTTCTCGGAGGGGGGGATAGCCCTCCTGCGCTATGACCACAGGGGCTGCGGTGAAAGCGAAGGGGACCTCCGTTCCACCACCCCCACCTCGCGCCTAAAGGACCTGGAGGCGATCTTCGCCTTCGCCTTCGAGCACCCTCTGGTCCAGGGGGACCGTATAGGGCTCCTCGGCAGCAGCATGGGGGGCTTCATCTCCATCTTCAAGGCCGCTTCCGATCCCAGGGTGAAGGCCGTGGTCCTCTGGGCTACGCCCTGCAGGCTCAGGGGGGCGGTCCAGGACCCAGCCCTCGGGGAGGAATTCATGGAGGACGCCAAGGGGTACGACGCCGCCCAGGCCATATCGCGGGTGGGGCGCTGTCTGATCCTCCACGGCACCGAGGACGAACTGGTCCCCTTCTCAGACGCCGAGGAGCTCCATCGGAGGGCCCAGGAGCCGAAGGAGCTCATCCCCTTCCCCAGAGGGGATCACCGCTTTACGGACCCAGAGGCCAGAAGGAGGGCCGCGGAACTGAGCCTGGGGTGGTTTAAGCGCTACCTCTGAGCCTCGGTCAACTCGAGGACCAGGGGCTTCATGCCGAACCACTCGGCGCAGGTCAAGAACTCCCTCCCCTTCTGTCCGGCCAGCTTCCAGAGCCTGGCAGTCCGCTCCCGGAAGCGGGGATCCCTCGGCAGGTGGTGGTCGTAGATGATCAGGGCCTCCAGTCCCTGCAGGATGGCCTCGGCGTTGACCAGGGCCCTTTCCATATCCCTCTGGCCGAAGAGGTAACCGAGCAGGTAGGTCGGCGGGCCATCGAGCACCAGCAGCTCGGGCCGCTCCTCCACGATCCAGCGGGCGTAGGCCTCGATGACCGGCCCCTGGATGTCCGAGGAGTAGAGGAGCTTCCGCCCTCCGACCTCCACCACCAGGGCCACCACCCAGCCCACGCGGTCGTACTCCCCGCCGTGGAAGAGGGGCTCGGTGAAGCGCACCGAGGTCCTCCCCCGCCGAAGGCCGACACCGTCGGCGAAGCGGACCTCCACATCCCCGACCTCCCCCTCCTTGAGCCACGGCCCCCGGCGCCAAAGCTCGGTGAGCCCATTGATCCACTGCCTGTCCTTCGGCCTCCTGGTGGGCCACTGGGAGAGGTCGGCCTCGACCTCCCCCGGCTCCTGCAGGAATCCATCGGGGACAAGTCCCTGGACCCGGCAGAGCTGCTCGTAGAAGAGCCTCGATCGCTCCCACTGGGAGCGGTTGATGAAGCGATTGGGGTCCTTGATCCACAGGACCTTCCCCGCGTAAAGGTCGGGGGCCTCCAGGGGCAGGGTGTGATGATCGTAGTGGTAGTGGGAGATGAAGACGAGGTCCGCCCCTTGGGCCGCCTCCCTCATCACCCCCAGGGCCCTCTCACGATAACGCCGCCGGTCCTCGGGCCCGAGGGGGAAGCTCGGCTGCATCTCCGCCGCCCCGGGGTCCACGAGGATCCTGAGGTCAGGGGTCTCCACCAGCAGGGCACTCGCCTTGGCCCCCAGGGAGTCGAACCAGAGGGGGTACACGACCATCTCACCCAAAGAGATGGGTCTGGACCAGGGGAGATCCATAGGTCTTACCGTCCACCATGATGAAGGGGGCTGCTCGCTTGAGGGGCAAGCCCTTGAGGTCCTCCCTCCGCAGCTTGCCCCTGGACCGGAGGTGGAGGATCTTGGAGACCGTGCGAGGGCCAAAGCCGGGCACCCTCAGGAGCTCCTCCGGCTCGGCCCGATTCACCTCCACGGGGAAGAACTCCGGGTGTCTCATGGCCCAGGCGAGCTTCGGGTCGAGGTCCTGCGGGAGGTTCCCCTCCTCGTCCAGGACCAGTTCCTCCGGCCGGAAGCCGTACTCCCGCAAGAGGAACTCGGCCTGGTAGAGCCTCCTCTGCCGCAGCCGGCTGGCCGGCTCGTGCCCCTCCAGGGGGGTGCCGGGCACCGGCCTGAAGGCCTCAAAGTAACACCTTTTGAGCCCCATCTGGTGGAGTCTGGGCAGGAGCTCGAGGAACTCGCGGTCCGCCTCTCCGGCGGCCCCCACCACGAACTGGGTGGTCTGCCCCCTGGCCCGCCCGAGGCCCTCCTCGAGGAACCTGCTGACGGCCTCGATCTGGCGGAGCATCCCGCTGAAGTCCTTCTCAGGACAGATCCCCTTGAGGCGCTCGGGCCCCGGGGCCTCCAGGTTCACGGAGACCCTGTCGGCCAGCTCCACAGTCCGCTCGATCAAGTCCTCGGAGGCCCCGGGCATGATCTTCAGGTGTAGATATCCCTGAAAGCCGTACTTGAAGCGCAGAAGTTCTGCGGCCTCGACCAACTGCTGCATGGTCCGCGACGGGTCCTCGGGGATGGAGGAGCTGAGGAAGAGGCCCTCGACGAGGCCTGCCCTCTGGGCCCTGAGGAAGGCCTGGACCAACTCCTCAGGACTGAGGCTCCAGCGGGGACAGTCGCGCCCGGAACGGTTGGCGCAGTAAAGGCAGTGGCCCTTGCAGGCGTTGCTCAGAAGAACCTTGAACAGGGGGATCGCCCTGCCCCGCCCCTTGGCGGGATAGATCCAACAGCGAAAGGGCAGCGGATCGGGCTCCTCGTGCAGCGCCGAGACCTCTTCCCCGGCGGCGCGGCCGAGCTCTTCCACCCGCCGCCAGAGGTCAGGCCTTCGGTGAAAGGCCGGCGCTCGCCCCTTCAAGGTCCCCATCCCTTTCAGTTTAAGCCCCTCCTCCCCGGAGGTAAAGGAAGCTTCCCGGGAGGACATCCGACTGCCCTACAGCCCTCTTCATGTCAGGACCAAACCCCTGACGCTGTCCTCTCATGGGCCGAGGGGATCAGAAGGGCTTCTTCTCGAGCACCGGGGTGCGGGAGGCGATCTGCATCAGCTCCTTGACGAAGTTGGGCAGACAGAAGGAGGCCTGGTGTACCTCGGGGTTGTAGTACTTGAGGGGACCTGGGGGATGCCAGCTCCCGGAGGGGATTTCCTTCCGGAAGAAGCGTTGGGAGCCCGAGGCGAAGGCCAGGGCCCAGTCCGAGCTAACGTAGAAGGGCGCCGGCACAAGCACCGGACTGACCAGGGGGAAGACCTCCATCATGTTGTGGAAGCCCTTGACGAAGACGTCAGGGGTGAAGAAGGGGGAGGCCATCTGCTGGATCATCACCCCGTGCTCCCCCAGCACGCGGCGACAACCCTGGTAGAACTCCGTGCTTATAAGGAGCTCCGCCACCCCGTAGGGGTCGGTGGAGTCGACGATGATGACGTCATAGGACTCCTCGAGCTCCTTGACGAACTTGACCCCATCGCCGATCACCACCTCCACCCGGGGGTCATCGAGGCTCCGGGTGATCTCGGGGAAGTGCTCCCGGCAGACCTTTATCACCTCCTCGTCTATCTCCACCAGCGTGATCCTCTCCACCCGGGGGTACTTCAGCACCTCCCTCACCACGCCGCCGTCACCCCCTCCTATGACCAGGACCTTCCTGGCCTCTGAGTGGGCCGCCAGGGGCACGTGGACCATCATCTCGTGGTAGACGAACTCGGAGTCCTCGGTGAACATCATGTAGTAGTCGATGAAGAGCATCTTGCCGTGTTCTTTGGTGCGGATCACGTCGATCTTCTGGTAGCGGGAGCGGACTTCGGCCAGATGCTCCTCGTAGATGTAGACGGCGCCGTAGCCGGAATCGTGCTCCTCGTAAAAGACGTTCTCCTTCTCGAGAAGCCGCGGATCTATCACCTTTCCCCGCCCTTGTTTTTAGCGCAAGTTACTGCAGTCGAACTCCGACTGTCAACCCTCCTCCCCCCGATAGAAGGCCCTCTCGAAGGCGCGGTGGTAGTCGGTCCAAGTTCCCTCCCCCCGGCCCAGGGCATCCATGATCCCCTCCACCTTGGCGTCGAGGTCGTCCAGGTGATGCAGGAGCTCCGCCTCCACCGTTTTGGGCCTCTTGGGGGAGCCCCACTCGTAACGACCGTGGTGGCTGAGGATGAGGTGCTTGACTAACATGGCCAGCTCCTCAGGGAAGCCCTCGATGGCTGCGATCCTCTCAGAGACCATCTCCACCCCCATGACCACATGGCCGAGCAGCCTCCCGCTGGAGGTGTAATCGAAGTGGAGGCCATGGCTCAGCTCCCTCACCTTGCCCACGTCGTGGAGGATCGCCCCGGCCAGGAGCAGGTCCCAGTTGACCCGTGGATAATGTCCCCTCAGGCGCTCCACCAACCTGGCCACTGACAGCGTGTGCTCCAACAGGCCGCCGTGGCGGGCGTGGTGCAGTCGCTTGGAGGCCGGAACCTTCGTAAAATCCCTCAGGAAGGCCTCGTCCCTGAGGAAGCTGAAGACCAAGGTCCGCAGAAACCGGTCCTCGACCCTCTGGGCCAGCTCCCTGAGCTCCTCAAGCATCTCCCCAGGGGGGCGGCGTGCCGGGGGGATGAAGTCCCCCATGTCCACCTCCGCCTCTGAGCAGGGACGCAGTTCAAAGATGTTCAACTGGAGCCTCCCCTGGTAGTTCACGGCCTCGGCCTTGATGGCCACCAGGTCTCCC
>QMLK01000041.1 GCA_003646705.1 Deltaproteobacteria bacterium
ACCACCACCTCATGGGGCAACACCAGGGGAACCCCAGGGATGAACTCCCGATAGGTGACCTGCCCGATCCTTCCCTTCCTTCCCATGACTAAAGGGCGCTAAGTCTGAAGGAAAGGGCAGAGCTTTTCAAGCTCAGATATCCTCCACAGGCCCTCTCTCATGGCCCTGCCACCGAATCCTCCTCCCTTAGAATCGGCTTTTTGCCATTATCGCTTTAAAGCTAACTTGAGCGCCCTTTTACGCCGTGATATCCTCATCCTGCCGTGTGGGAGAAGGAGGGCTACATAGAATCCAGCGGGCTGAGGCTCCACTACCTGGAGAGGGGAAGGGGCAAGCCAGTGCTCCTCCTTCACGGCTTCGGCGAGACGGCCAACGTCTGGGACTACCTCCTCCCTTACCTCGTAGGACCCTTTCGGCTCTTGGCCCTCGACCAGAGGGGCCACGGCTTGAGTGATCGCGCCCTTGAGGGCTGCTACTCCACCCTCCACTTCGTCTCGGACATTGAGGCCCTGGTCCAGGTCCTTGACCTCAAGGGCTTGACCCTCGTCGGCCATTCCATGGGCGGCAGGAATGCCCTCGTCTACGCAGCCCTTCACCCCCAGGGGGTGGAACGCCTTGTGGTCATCGACTACGGCCCGGAGCTTGCCCCTGAGGGGAGGCGCAGGATCGTGAAGGCCTTGAGGTCTCGGGGCGACTACTTCGAGCTCCAACAGATGGCCCAAACCCTGATGGAGGAGAACCCCCGGCTCGACCTGAAGAGGGCACAAGAGTACCTGCTCAAGATCTCCAAACCCTTGGAGGACGGCCGCTACAGATGGCGGTGCGACCTCAAGCTCCTTCGGGCCGTGAGGGAGGGGAAGAGGGTCCTCAGGGATGTGGACCTATGGCAATTCGTTCATCGGGTGAGGTGCCCTACCCTCCTGCTGCGAGGTGCAGAGAGCGACCTCCTCCGTCCGGAGGACGCCCAAAAGATGGCCCAAGCTATGGCCGACTGCCGCCTCGTCGAGATCCCCCATGCCGGTCACGCCGTGCCTCTCGACAACCCAGAGGCCACGGCAAGGGCGATAAAGGACTTCGTCACGACTTGATGCCTAGACCCACGTCAAAGATCAACCTCGGCGTTATTGTGGCAATGGCAGCGATCGCCTGGTCTTGCCTTGGGGCCTTCGAGGTGAAGGAGTTGCCCCCTCCGAGGAAGACAGGCCCCCTCTCCCTAGAAGAAGCCCTCTCCCGGCGCAGGTCCCTCAGGTCTTACCGAAAGGAGCCCCTCAAACTTCAGGAGCTGTCTCAGCTCCTCTGGGCAGCCCAGGGGATCACCGACCCTCGGGGCTTCAGGACTGCCCCCTCAGCCGGGGCCCTTTACCCCCTGGAGGTCTATGTGGCCGTTGGAGAGGTAAAGGGCCTCAAACCCGGCCTCTATAGATATCATCCCTCAGGGCACCTGCTGGAAGAGATGGCCGAGGGTGACAAGCGCCGACTCCTCGCCGAGGCAGCCCTGGGGCAACCCTGGGTCAGGGAGGCCCCTGTGGTCTTCTGTATTGCGGCGGTCTACCAACGCACCACCAAAAAATACGGCCGGCGCGGGATACGTTACGTACAGATGGAGGCAGGTCATGCCGCCCAAAACCTCTGCCTTCAGGCCGTGGCCCTCGGGCTTGGAGGGGTCACCGTCGGGGCCTTTGACGACCAGCAAGTGAAGGAGATTCTGGGCTTGCCCTCAGACCATCACCCCCTCTACCTCATCCCCGTGGGGAGGCCTTAACTTTACTCTCCCCCGAGCAGATGCTATCCTCAAAACAAAAAGGAGGTTTACAGTGGAGGAGAAAAGGGTCGGAAAGGTGGTCGGTTATTTCGCCAAGATCGGGGTGGCGGCCATAGAGATCGAGGAAGAGGGGCTCAAGATAGGGGACACTATCCACATCAAGGGCCATACCACCGACCTCACCCAGCAAGTCACCTCGATGCAGATCGAGAAACAGCCGATCCAAGAGGCGAAGCCAGGGGATGCCGTAGGGGTGAAGGTCGATGACCGGGTGAGGAGGGGGGACACGGTCTACAAGGTCATCGAGTAGATGCAGAAAGCCGTAGCCCATCTGCCCCTGCACTACGGAAGTGCCCCGAGGTGGCTCTTCGAGAGGATGGTCGCCTTGGGGCGTGAGATAGTGCGGGTGATGACTTTGGAGTTTGGCCCCGAAGAGGTACTGCGGCGGCTCTCAGACCCCTTCTGGTTTCAGGCCCTCGGCTGTCTCCTGGGCTTCGATTGGCACTCAAGCGGCCTCACCACCACCGTCTGTGGGGCCCTGAAGGAAGGGCTGAAGGGGCTGGAAGGGGATACGGGGCTCCTGGTCGCTGGCGGCAAGGGCAAGAGGTCCCTCAGGACCCCCGAAGAGATCGCCGCCTACGGGGACCGCTTCGGCCTCGATGTAGATCCCTTGATCGAGGCGAGCCGTCTTGTGGCGAAGGTGGACAACTGCGCGTTGCAGGACGGCTACCAGCTCTACCATCACACCTTCTTCTTCACCCTGGGCGGGACCTGGTGCGTGATCCAGCAGGGGATGAACCCCTACACCCGTTACGCCCGCCGCTATCATTGGCTGTCCGAAGGGCTTGATGACTTCTGCTGTGAGCCCCACAAGGCCATCTGCTGTGACAGCCGCGGTCGCGCCCTGAACCTGGTGGCCTCCGAAAGCGAGGGCTCAAGGCGGGCCATCGCCGAGATAGGCCGCGAAGAGCCCGAAAGGGTCCTGGCGGAACTGAAGCCCCTGAGGGAACTCTCCCTGCCCGACAGGCACGGGATCACCGCCGAGGACCTTCAGCCCGAGAAGCTCCACAAGGTCCTCCTCAAGACCTACGAGAGGCAGCCTCAGGACTTCCGCGAGGTCCTGAGCACACGAGGAGTGGGGCCCAAGGCCTTGAGGGCCTTGAGCCTCATCGCCGAGCTGATCTACGGAGAGGCCCCAAGCTTCAGGGACCCGGCTCGCTTCAGCTTCGCCCACGGGGGAAAGGATGGAAGGCCCTATCCCGTTGACCGCGAGCTCTACGACCGCTCCATAGAGGTGTTGAAGGATTGCCTCTGGGCCGCGCGGGTGGGGCGGAGCGAAAAGCTCAAGGCCATGGAGCGGCTCGAGGCCTTCTACCGCAGGGTCTAAATGGAGCTCTTCGCCCGGGCAGCAGAGGAATTCAAGAGGAAGAAGGCCCCCTTGGCCGACAGGATGAGGCCCAGAAACATCGAGGAGTTTGTGGGGCAGGAACACCTCCTGGGCGAGGGGCGGGTCCTTCGGAGGATGATCTCGAGCGGCGAGCTCTTCTCCTTCGTCCTCTGGGGGCCGCCGGGGGTGGGGAAGACCACCCTGGCGAGGCTTGTGGCCGAGGCCACAGGGGCCCATTTCGTTGCCTTCAGCGCGGTGCTGTCGGGGGTGAAAGAGGTAAGGGAAGTGATAAAGGAGGCCGAAGAGCGCCTCACCCTCAGGCGCCAGAGGACCATCCTCTTCGTGGACGAGATCCACCGCTTCAACAAGGCCCAGCAGGACGCCTTCTTACCCCACGTAGAGCGAGGCACCATCGTGCTGATCGGTGCCACAACCCAGAACCCCTCCTTCGCGGTGATCGCGCCGCTGCTGTCGCGGCTTAGGGTCTTCACCTTGAGGCCCCTCACGGAAGAGGAGCTGATCCTGATCGTCCAGAGGGCCCTCAAGGACCCCGAGCGGGGGCTCGGGGGATACGAGGTGGAGATCTCCCAGGAGGTCCTGAGGCTCCTGGCCCAACTGTCTGACGGCGACGCCCGGGCGGCGCTGAACGCCCTGGAGCTGGCGGTGATGACCACGCCGCCGGATGAGAGGGGCGTGAGGGTGATCGATCACGAGACCATCATGGAAGCGGCCCAGAAGAGGATCCTCTACGACAAGGACGGCGAGGAACATTACAACCTCATCTCGGCCTTCCACAAATCGATGCGGGGCAGCGATCCCGATGCCGCCCTCTATTGGCTCGCCAGGATGCTCGAGGGGGGAGAGGACCCCCTATACATCGCCCGCAGGATGGTCCAGTTCGCCTCCGAGGACGTGGGGTTGGCCGACCCCCAGGCCCTGGTGGTGGCCGTTTCGGCCATGCAGGCCTTCCAGTTCCTCGGACAGCCCGAGGGGGAGCTGGCCCTGGCCGAGGCGGCCGTCTATCTGGCCACGGCCCCCAAGAGCAACTCCGTCTACAGGGCCCTGGAGGAGGCTAAAAGGGACGCCCGGGAGAAGGGGGCCTTGCCCGTGCCCCTCCACCTGAGGAACGCCCCCACGGGCCTCATGCGCCAGCTCGGCTATGGCCGGGATTACCGCTACCCCCACAACTTCCCAGGGGCCTTCGTGGAGGAGGACTACATGCCCCCGGAGATCAAGCACAGGAGGTATTACCGCCCCAGCGACAGGGGCCACGAGAAGGGGATCAAGGAACGCCTGCTGCAGTGGTGGAAGGGGAGGAAGGGATGAAGAGGGGGCTGCTCTTCGTCCTGGCGGCGGTCCTCGCCTTTTTGGTCCTGAGGAACCTCTTCGTCTCAGAGGAGGACAGGATCAAGAGGGTCCTCAAGGAGGGGAAGGAGGCCATCGAGAAGGAGGACCTCGAGGGGGTGATGGATCACATCTCCCTCTTCTATCGAGATGACTACGGCTTCACCTACCTGAGGATCAAGGTCCTCTTGCAGCGTCTCTTCGAGGAGTTCGACGACATCAAGATCTACGTGGAGCGGATGGAGGTGGAGGTAGGGGAGGACGGGAAGGCCACGGCACGGCTCCTCACCTGGGCCACAGCCCGAGGGAAGGAGGGAACTGGATACATCGCCTGCTCGGGACAGGAGCCCTGCCGGGTGAAGATCGACCTGGAGAAGGGGAAGACGGGCTGGAAGGTGACGAGGACCTCAGGGGTGGAGCCAGGGGAGGTGCTGCTGTGAGGCGCTTCATCGCCGACTTCCACATCCACAGCCGCTTCAGTAGGGCCACCAGCCCCGAGATGGACCTGGAGAACGTGGCCCGCTGGGCACGGTACAAGGGCATCCAGCTCATGGGCACGGGCGACTTCACCCACCCGGCCTATTTCTCGGAGATCAAGACCAAGCTTGAGCCCGCCGAGGACGGTATCTACCGGCTCAAGGAAGGGGAGAGGTCCACCCGCTTCATCCTCACCACTGAGGTCTGCAATATCTTCGACCAGGGGCGCCGCCGCAACCGCCGGATCCACACCCTGATCTTTGCCCCGGACGTGGAGACCGTGGAGAAGATCAACAAGGCCCTCAGCCGTTACGGCGACCTGTCCCAGGACGGAAGGCCCACCTTCACCTTCCCCGTGAAGGAGCTGGTGAAGATGGTGCTGGACTGCTCGGAGCGCTGCCTGCTGGTGCCGGCCCACGCCTGGACGCCGTGGTACTCGGTCTTCGGGGCCAATTCCGGCTTCGACTCCCTCGAGGAGTGTTTCGAGGAGGAGGCCAAAAACGTCCACTCCATAGAGACCGGCCTGTCGTCCAACCCTCAGATGAACTGGAGGCTTTCGGCCCTGGACCGCATCACCCTCATCTCCAACTCCGACGCCCACTCCCCAAACCGCATAGGCCGCGAAGCCAACGTCTTCTGCTGCGAGATGCGCTACGACGAGATCGTCAGGGTGATCAAGGAGAAGGACCCCCGGGGGTTCCTCTTCACCATCGAGTTCTTCCCCGAGGAGGGGAAATACCACTACGACGGCCATCGCTCCTGCGGGGTGCTGCTGTCCCCCCGGGAGACCAAGGCCCACAACTACCTCTGCCCCGTCTGCGGCAGGAGGCTCACCGTTGGGGTTATGCACCGGGTGGAGGAGCTGGCCGATAGACCCGAGGGCTTCATCCCTCCGGGGGCCATCCCAGCCATCCACCTGGTCCCCTTGGAGGAGATCATCGCCGAGGCCCTCGGAGTGGGACGGGGGACCAAAGGGGTGGAGAGGGAGTACTTCCGGTTGGTGGAAGCAGGGGGGTCCGAGTTTGGCGTGCTGCTGGATCTGCAACCAGAGGAGCTGGAGAGGATCGCCCCGCCGCGGGTCTACGAGGGGATCATGAGGGTCAGGAAGGGTGAGCTCACCATAGTGCCCGGTCACGACGGGGTCTACGGCAAGATCCAGATCTTCCCCGAGCAACCGAAGGAGGAGACCCCCGCAGAGGGGGCCCAGATGTCCCTCTTTTGATGGTCCAGGCACCCGAAGAGCTGAGGGGGCTGCTGACAGATCTGCTCGGCCCTGAGGGGGGCGAGGCCTTCCTGGGGGTCGTGGGCCAGGGGGCACCCACCGCCTTCAGGGTCAACACCCTGAAGGCCACCGACCACCGGGCCTTTGAGCTCCTGGAGGAGGAGGGCTTCAGGGCGGAACCCCTCAGGGGGGTACCCCACGGATACCTCCTCACCGAGGAGCCCTTCCCCCTGGGGAGGAGCTTCTCACACTTCCTGGGGAACCTCTACATCCAGGACCCGAGCTCCATGCTCCCCCCCTTGGCCCTCAGGCCCGCTCCGGGGGAGTTGGTCCTGGATCTGGCCGCCGCCCCCGGCTCCAAGACCACTCAGATGGCCGCCATGATGGAGAACCGGGGCCTGATCGTGGCCAACGACCCCAAGGTGCGCCGCAGCACCTTTTTGTCCTTCAACCTGATGAGGACCGGGGCGGTCAACACGGTGGTTACGCTGCTTCCGGGAAATCGCCTGGGGAGGCTCTACTTTGAGACCTTCGACCGTGTGCTGCTGGATCCCCCCTGCAGCGCCTTGGGCACGGTGAAGGCCGCTCCCGAGGCCCTGAGGTGGTGGCGTCGATCAGAGAGGCTCTCACGGCTTCAGTGGGACCTGATGGTGAGCGCCATAAAGGCCCTGAAGCCCGGGGGCGTCCTGGTCTACTCCACCTGCACCTTGATGCCCCAGGAGAACGAGGCGGTGGTGGCCGAGGCCCTCAGGCGCTACCCCGTAGAGCTCGAAGAGGTGAGGTTCGAGGGCCTGAAGGCTCACCCTGGCCTCACCTCCTTTCAGGACCTCTCCTTCCCTCAAGAGATGTCCAGGGCCGTAAGGCTTTACCCCCATGAGGGGCCGGGGGAGGGGTTCTTCATCGCCAGGCTGAGGAAGACCTCCGGCATGAAGCCCCCTCTTGAGAGGCCCGGGGGAGAGCGACTGCCGCTGGTGGATTCGCACCACCCCTCGGTGAAGGATTTCTCGAAGGCCCTTGCGGACCATTTCGGCCTGCCCGAGGGTTTTTTCGAGGGCTTTCTCTTTGAGCGCGCAAAAGAACTGCGGATCTTCACCCCTGAGGCCGCTCGCCTGTCCTACCTCAACTACACCCACAGGGGTCTGCCCCTGGCAAGGCCCGAGGGCCCTCCCCCCGCCCTCACCACCTGGGGGGCCCAGTTCTTGGGACTTTTCGCCTCGCAGAACGTCATCGACCTTCAGGACCCCATGGAACTTCTGAGCTACCTGAGAAGGGAGGAGCTCGTGGTCTCCGATGGCCTCAGGGGACAACAGGTCATCCGCTAC
>QMLK01000042.1 GCA_003646705.1 Deltaproteobacteria bacterium
ACGGCGAGGGGTCCTCGATATGATCTCCATGGGCTCCTAAGGTGGCGCAGGTCTCGGTGGTCAGGTGTCAGGACTATCACTACCCTCGGGTGAGGGAGGCGGTGGAGCGGGCCCTTGAGCCCCTGGGGGGCATGGGGGCCTTCGTCAAGGAGGGCCAAGGGGTGCTGATCAAGCCCAACCTCCTTCAGGCCTCCCCACCGGAGAAGGGGGTCACCACCCATCCAGCGGTGGTCCGGGCGGTGGTGGAGCTCGTGGCAGAGGCCGGGGGCAGGCCCATGATCGGAGACAGTCCCGCCATCGGCCCCCTCCGCCGCGTGCTGTCCCGCACGGGGATGGAGGCCGTGGCCCGGCAGACCGGGGCTGAGCTCGTGGACTTCTCCGATGTGGTGGAGGTCAAGCCTCCAGAGGGGCCCTTTCGGCGCATTGAGGTCGCCCGGGCGGCCCTCAAGGCGGAGGTGGTGATCAGCCTCCCCAAGCTCAAGACCCACTCCATGATGGTGATGACCCTCGGGGTGAAGAACCTCTTCGGCTCCATCCCCGGCTTCAGGAAGGCCTCCTGGCACCTCAAGGCCGGGACCGATAGGGTGGCCTTCGCGGCCCTGTTGCTCGAGGTCTGCCTCGCGGTGAGGCCCGCCTTGACGGTCATGGACGGGGTGGTGGCCATGGAAGGGGAAGGTCCCAACACCGGCGACCTGAGGCCCCTCGGGGCCATCCTGGCCTCCCGGGACCCCCTGGCCCTGGACCGCGCCGTGATGGAGGCCCTGGGCCTTCCTCCGGAGGGTTTGCCCGTCCTCGGGGTGGCCCGCCAATGGGGCCTCTGGCCCGAGGTGCAACTGGAGGGCGAGCCCTTACGGGTGGAGGGCTTCCGCCTGCCGAAGGGGGCCGACCTGACCTGGGGGCTTCCCTCCTTCGTCAAAGGGCCCTTGAGGAGGTGGTTCCTGCCCAAGCCGAGGGTGGACCAAAGGATCTGCAGGGCCTGTGGCCTCTGCGTGGAGGCCTGTCCCCCCAAAGCGATGGAGATGAGGGGAGAGAGGGTGGAGATCGACTACGGCCGCTGCATCAGGTGTTATTGCTGTCAGGAGGTCTGCCCCGAGGGGGCCATAGAGCTGAGATGAGGAACCTGAAGCTGTTGATCGAGTACGACGGGACCCACTTTCACGGTTGGCAGGTCCAGCCGGAGCTGCGGACGGTCCAGGGGGTGATGCAGGAGGTCATCGCCCGGGTGGTGGGCCATCAGGTGCGGCTCATCGGTGCGAGCCGCACCGATCGGGGGGTTCATGCCTTGGGGCAGGTGGCCAACTTCCGGACCACCAGTACCCTGCCTCCCTCCACCCTCCAGAGGGCCTTCAACGCCCTGCTGCCCGGGGATGTGGTGGTCAAGGCCGTCGAGGAGGTACCGCCGAGGTTTCACGCCCGATTCAGCGCCACCGGGAAGGTCTACGAGTACCGGTTGCTGCTGTCCCCCTGGCCTTCGGCCATCCTCAGGCACTTCTGTTGGCATCTGCCTGAGCACCTCGACCTCGATGCCATGAGGGAGTGCTGTAAGCTCCTCCTCGGGGTCCACGACTTCTCCAGCTTTCAGTTGAGCAGTTCGGACACCCGTCACCCCTTTCGGGAGGTCCGCCGGGCGGAGGTGCTGGAGCGATCCCCGGGCCACGTGGTGGTCACCCTCGAGGCCAATGCCTTTCTGCGGGGCATGGTGAGGAGCATCGTCGGTACCCTGGTGGACGTGGGCAGGGGCCGCATAAGCCCCGAGGGCTTCCGGGAGATCATGGAGGCCCAGGACCGCAGCCGCGCCAGCCCCACCGCCCCTCCCCATGGACTCTTCCTCCTGGAGGTGAAGTATTGAGGGGCGGCTTCGTCGAGGGCGTCTTCTTAAGGCGCCTCAACCGCTTCCTCGTCCAGGTGCAGGTCCAGGGGCGACTCGAGGAGGCCTTCTTGCCCAACTCAGGCCGGCTTGAGGAGCTCCTGGTGCCGGGCAATCGGGCCCTGCTGAGGGTGGTGGGCCCTCAGAGGGGCAGGAGGACCAGCCTCGACCTCTGGGGGATCTTCACGGGTAGGATCTGGGTCTGCGTGGACTCCCGGATGGCCAACGAGCTGCTGCCCGAGGCGGTGAGGGAGGGCCTCATCGGTCCCCTTAAGGGGGTCGATGAGCTGCAGAGGGAGGTCCCCTTCGAGGGGCGGCGACTTGACTTTTTGGCCTCCAAGGGTGTAGAAAGCCACTGGGTGGAAGCAAAATCGGTGACGTTGGTGGAAGGGGGGAAGGCCCTCTTCCCCGATGCCCCTACCGAGCGGGGGAGGGAGCACGTGGTGCTCCTGAGGGAGATCGTAAAGAGGGGGGAGAGGGCCGGTATAGTCTTCATGGTCTTGCGAGAGGATGCCGAGGGTTTCTCCCCCCACTGGGTGAGGGATCCCCTCTTCGCTGAAGCCCTCAAGGAATCCGTGAAGGAGGGAGTGTGGGTCTGGGCCCTGCGCTTCAGGGTGGGCCGAGGGAGGTTATTCGGCGCTGAACCCATTCCGGTGGAGCTCGGATGAAGAAGTCCTACTACATAGATATCTACGAGGCTTGGTGTAAGAGGTGCGGGATCTGTGTGGCCTTCTGTCCCAAGGAGGTCCTCGCCAAGGACGAGAGGGGGTATCCTCGACCGGCCAACCTCGGCGCCTGTACGGGCTGCAAGTGGTGTGAGCTGAGGTGTCCGGACTTCGCCATCGCAGTGCTGGAGGAGGACCATGGCCAAGGTTGAGAAGTTGCTCCAGGGCAACGAGGCGGTGGTGGAAGGGGCCATTGCCGCTGGGTGCCGTTTTTACGCCGGCTACCCCATCACCCCCTCCACGGAGATCGCCGAGCGGATGGCCTGGAGGTTGCCCCAGGTAGGGGGGATCTTCATCCAGATGGAGGACGAGCTGGCGAGCATAGCCGCCGTCATCGGGGCCTCCCTGGCGGGGGCGAAGGCGATGACCGCCACCTCTGGCCCCGGCTTCTCCCTGATGCAGGAGAACATCGGCTTCGCCTGCGAGGCCGAGGTCCCCTGTGTGGTGGTGGACGTGATGCGGGGAGGGCCGAGCACGGGGCTCCCGACCATGCCGTCGCAAGGCGATGTGATGCAAGCCCGTTGGGGGACCCATGGCGACCACCCCGTCATCGTGCTCTCGGCCTCCTCGGTGCCGGAGTGCTTCTGGATGACGGTGAGGGCCTTCAACCTTTCGGAGAAGTACCGCACCCCGGTGATCCTGCTGCTGGACGAGGTGGTGGGGCACATGCGGGAGAAGGTGGTGCTGCCCGACCCCAAGGACGTGGAGGTGGTCGATCGTCCGCGTCCCACCATGCCGCCCGAGTGGTACATCCCCTATGCCGACACCCCTTCGGGGGTGCCTCCCATGGCCCCCTTCGGGGAGGGGTATCGGTACCACGTCACCGGGCTCATCCACGACGTGAGGGGCTTCCCTACCTCTCGGCCGGACGAGATAGGCCCCTTTATGGAGCGCCTCTTCAGGAAGATCAGCGCCAACTTCCCCGAGATCCATCTCTCGGAGGAGTTCGAGACCTCCGATGCCGAGGTGGTGGTGATCGCCTATGGGTGCGTGGCCCGCTCGGCCAAGAGGGCGGTGAAGGAGGCCAGGGAGAGAGGGATCAAGGCGGGGCTCCTGAAGTTGCTGACCCTTTGGCCCTTCGAGCGGCCGGCTGTGGAGCGGCTGGCCGAGAAGGCCAAGGTGCTGCTGGTCCCCGAGATGAACATGGGCCAGATCTCCCGCGAGGTGAAGAGGGTCAACCAGGGCAGGAGCCGCGTGGTGACCCTCAACAAGGTGGACGGCACCTTGATTACCCCCGGGGAGATCGTGGAGAAGATGGAGGAGGCCTTGGGATGAGGGAGATCACGAGGTTGATCCACAAGTACCTGAGGCACGACAAGAAGTTTCCCCACATCTGGTGCCCGGGCTGCGGCAACGGCATCGTCCTGGGGTCCCTCATCAGGGCGGTGGACAAGATGGGTCTCTCCAAGGACGAGGTGGTCCTGGTCTCCGGGATAGGGTGCTCGGGTCGGATGCCGGTCTACGTGGACTTCAACACGCTCCATACCACCCATGGTCGGGCCCTGGCCTTTGCCACGGGGATAAAGCTGGTGAAGCCTCAACTGAAGGTGATCGTGGTCATGGGGGACGGGGACGCCCTGGCCATAGGCGGAAACCACTTCATCCACGCCGCCCGCAGGAACGTGGATCTGGCGGCCATCATCATCAACAACCACATCTACGGGATGACCGGGGGGCAGTTCTCCCCAACCACCCCTTACGGGATGAGGGCTACCACGGCTCCGTATCGGAACATCGAGCACGAGCTGAAGATCGCGGAGCTGGCAGCCACCGCAGGGGCGGCCTTCGTGGGCCGGTCCACGGTCTACCACGTGAAGCTCCTCGACAACCTCATCGAGCGGGCCATCGAGAAGAAGGGCTTCGGGGTGGTGGAGGTGATGAGTCCGTGCCCCGTCCAGTACGGGCGGCTCAACCGATTGGGGGACGCGGTGAAGATGATGGAGTGGCAGCGGGACAACACCATATCGGTGGAGAAGGCCAAGGAGCTCCCGCCCGAGGAGCTCGAGGGCAAGCTCGTCATCGGGGTCCTCGTGGAGAGGGATCTCCCCATCTACCAAGAGGAGTACGAGAAGATCGTAGAGAGGGCCAGAGGCAGTGGAGCGGCGCTATGAGATAAGGCTGAGCGGCTACGGTGGCCAGGGCCTGATCCTCATAGGGATCATCCTGGCCGAGGCGGTGGGCCTTTACGAGGGCAAGCAGGTCGTTCAGACCCAGAGCTATGGGCCCGAGGCCCGCGGGGGGGCGAGCCGTTCGGAGTTGGTGGTGAGCGATCAGGAGATCGATTACCCCAAGCCCCTCGGACTCGACCTCCTTCTGGCTATGAACCAGCAGTCCCTCAACCTTTACTGCGGAGACGTGAAGGAGGGGGGGATTGTGGTGGCCGACTCCACCTTCTGCGACCAGTTCCCCGTGAGCAGGGTGGTGAAGATCCCCTTCACGCGCTTGGCTCGGGAGCAGTTGGGCAGGGAGATCGTGGCCAACATCATGGCCCTGGGGGCGGTGGGGGCGGTGAGCGGGATCGTGGGCTTCGAGAGCCTGAAGAAGGCGGTGTTGAACCGGGTCCCCAAGGGCACGGAGGACTTGAACCTGAAGGCCCTCCAGATGGGCTGGAAGCTGGGGGAGAAGGCGAAGAGGGAACTGGTCAAGGAGGGCAGGGAGGAGTATATTATCAGTGCAGAGGAGCTCTGAGGAGGTCGAGATGTTGGAGGAACTCAAGGAGAAGCTGCAGGACTTGAAGAGGCGTATCTCCCTGTTGGGAGGGCGTCTTTGACCCCGCGGGGAAGCGGGCTCGGATCGCCGAGATAGAAAAGGAAGAGGCCAGACCTGACTTCTGGGCCGACCACCAAAAGGCGCAGAAGGTCCTCCAAGAGAAGGGCAACCTCGAAAAGCTCATAGAGCGGTGGGACCAGCTCCAGCGGGAGGTGGAGGAGGTAGAGGTCCTGTTGGAGCTGGCCGAGGAGGATCGGGAATCCTTGGAGGAGGCCACCGAGAGGCTCGAGCTCCTGGCCAAGGACGTCCGGAAGTGGGAGCTCGAGCAGCTCTTCGCGGAGCCGGAGGACGCCTCCAACGCCTTCGTCAGCATCAACGCCGGGGCCGGGGGTACCGAGGCCCAGGACTGGGCCGAGATGCTCCTGAGGATGTACCTCCGGTGGGCCGAGGGCAGGGGGTTCAAGACGGAGGTGGTGGACCTGCTCCCCGGGGAGGAGGCGGGTATAAAGAGCGTGACCTTCCTGGTGAAGGGCGACTACGCCTACGGCTACCTGAAGGGGGAGGCGGGGGTCCATCGGTTGGTGAGGATCTCGCCCTTTGACGCCAGCAGGCGGCGCCATACCTCCTTCGCCTCGGTCTCGGTCTTCCCCGAGACCCCTGAGGATGTGGTCATAGAGATAAGGGATTCGGACCTCAAGATAGAGACCTTCCGCTCCAGCGGCCCTGGAGGACAGCACGTCAACAAGACCGAGTCGGCCGTCCGGATCACTCACTTGCCCACCGGGATCGTGGTCCAATGCCAGAACGAGAGGTCTCAACATCAGAACAGGGCCATGGCCCTGAAGATCCTGAAGGCCCAGCTCTACGACCTGGAGATGCAGAAACGGGCCAAGCAGCGGGAGGAGATCTACAAGAACCAGAAGGAGATCGCCTGGGGAAGTCAGATCCGCTCCTACGTACTTCACCCTTACAAGCTTGTGAAGGATCACAGGACGGGCCTGGAGAGGGGAGACGCCGAGAGGGTCCTGGACGGGGACCTGGACCCCTTCATAGAGGCCTACCTCTTCGAGGGAGGGGCCACGGCTTGACAGCACCTTTCCCCCTGCGTATCCTAAATTCGGTGCCGAGGTAGCTCAGTCGGTAGAGCAGCGGACTGAAAATCCGCGTGTCGGTGGTTCGATTCCGCCCCTCGGCACCATTGCTTTTTTCATTTTGTTTAACTTCCATTCGGAGGGCATCACGATACCATTGTCCCCTTTGAAGTCGTCTGGAAGACGACCAAAAGGTGATCACCTCCTCAATGGTCCTGTTCCTTCCTAAGGACCCTCTCCAGGGTCGAGACTAGAGGTGGGAGGTCTTCCTGGATGGTGTTCCAGAGGATATCCAGGTTAATGTCAAAATAGGCGTGCACTAAACGGTGGCGCATACCGATGATGTCTTCCCATGGGATTTCCGGCACCTGGCGACGCATTTCCTCGGAGGTCTGGTAAGCAGCTTCTCCGATGATTTCCACTGCTTTAACTAAGCCTAAGACCAAAAGGCGATCCCGATCCAGATCTTCTCGCCTCTTACACTGGACAAAGCCAATGGCTTCACGGGCAGCATCTAACATATGACGCAGCCGAACAAGGTCATCTTTCCGCATAGTAGATTTCGGCCTCCCTTAACACTTCGTCTCGGAAGTAACGGCTGAGGTCCTCTGGGGTTCGTAGGTCAACTTTTCGCCCCAGGAGTGTGCTCAGTTCACGCTCCAATCGGGCCATACCGAACAGCCCTGGGGTATGGTCAGGATCAAACTCCACCAGTACGTCGACATCGCTTCCTGGACTGAAGTCCTCCCTAAGGACAGAGCCGAAAAACGCCAAGCGTCGGATGTGATGTCGCCGGCAAAACTGTGAAAGCAAAGTCCGGTTCACTTTAATCTGTACCACGACCCTTCCTCCCTTCTACGCGAGGCATTTGCTCCAAGTCAATTTTATAACATTTCACCTTCACCAGCGACTCCCTATTTTGCTTTTCCCGTTGCCCAGCCTCTGGCCTTTCGGTTACAATGGCTTTGTGATCGGTCTGATCGTGGGGAGCGC
>QMLK01000043.1 GCA_003646705.1 Deltaproteobacteria bacterium
CGCTCCATCAAGACGCTGGACCCCCGCAACTTCACAGTGATAGCGGTGGTGGATGCCCAACCCCCCTCCACCCATATCCCCCTCTCGCCCAACCTCACCCCCACCATCGTCATCGACCACCACCCGGTGGGGAAGCGCTCCTTCCTGAAGAGGATACCTTACGTGGACATAAGGGCCGAGCTGGGCAGCACCTCCACCATCCTGGCCGAGTACCTCTTGGAGGCGGGGGTGGAGATCACCCCCTTGGTGGCCACGGCCCTCTTTTACGGCATAAAGTCCGACACCAGGGACTTGGGGCGCAACGCCAGCCCTGAGGACGTCAAGGTCTCCAACGCCCTCTACCAGAGGATCTCCGTGAAGGTCCTCTCCGACATAGAGAACCCCAGGCTCCCCAGGGAGTACTTCCGCATCTTGAAGGAGGCCATCCAAGGGGCCCTCTGCTTCCCCCCGGGGCTGCTCATCAGCGACTTGGGGAGCCTCGGCTACATCGACATGATCCCGGTGGTGGCGGACCTGCTGTTGAGGGCCGAGGGCATAAGGTGGGTCCTGTCCCTCGGGGAGTGGAAGGGGACGGTCTTCTTCAGCCTCCGCACCACCGACGGGAGGCGCCGCAACGCCGAGAAGCTGGCCAAACGCCTCGTCAGAGGGGTCCCTGGAGGGGGGGCAGGAGGCCATGAGACCATGGCAGGGGGCAAGGTGGACCTCCCATCGGCCCAGGCCGGGGAGGGGGTCCGCCAGAGGATAAAGCAGCGCTTCTTGAAGGAATTGGGGTCCTCTTGGGAGAAGGGGACCCTCTTCGTAGGAGGAGACAATGGAGCTAAGAACCGTAAGGCTGGAGTTCCCTGAGGGCTGCAACATCGTCCTAGGCCAAAGCCATTTCATAAAGACGGTGGAGGACCTCTACGAGGTCATGGTGACGGGGGCCCCGGGGGTGAAGTTCGGCATCGCCTTCTGCGAGGCATCGGGACACCGCCTGATCCGCTCCGAGGGGAACGCCCCCGAACTGCTGGAGGTGGCCCGCACGAACGCCGAGAGGATCGCCGCAGGCCACACCTTCATCATCGTCATGAAGGAGGCCTACCCCATCAACGTGCTCAACGCCGTGAAGGCCTGCCCTGAGGTCTGCAGGATCTTCTGCGCCACCGCCAACCCCGTAGAGGTGATCGTGGCCGAGACCGAACAGGGCCGTGGAGTGCTCGGGGTGATCGACGGCTACCCTCCCCTGGGCAGGGAGGACCAGGAAGGGGTGAGGTGGCGCAAGGACCTGCTGAGGAAGCTGGGCTACAAGCTATGAACCCTTGGAGGCCTCCTTCTCGGTGGGGACCAACTCTATGACAGACATGGGGGCCCCATCCCCCTTGCGGAAGCCCGTCCTGAAGAGGTGGGTATAACCGCCCTCTCTGTCTCGAAAGCGGGGGGCGATCTTATCGAAGAGCTTCCTCACTATGGCCTTGTCGTTTATGTACTTCAAGGCCTCTCGCCTCGCGGCCAGATCGCCCCTCTTGCCCAGGGTGATGAGACGCTCGGCAAAGGGCCTCAGCTCCTTCGCCTTGGCGAGGGTAGTCTCTATCCTCTCGTGCCTGAAGAACTCCGTCACCATGTTCCTCAGCATCATGGCGCGGTGGCTCGAGGTCCGGTTGAGCTTCCTGTGGGCCTTCCTATGTCTCATCTGGGACCACCTCCTCGGCCTTCTCGTCGGGGGGCGTGAAGTTCCCCACGTTCATCCCCAGGCTTAAGCCCATGTTGGCCAGGACCTCCTTTATCTCGTTCAGGGACTTGCGACCGAAGTTCTTGGTCTGAAGGATCTCCTGCTCGGTCTTCTGCACCAGCTCGCCGATGTAGCGGATGTTGGCATTCTTCAGGCAGTTGGCCGACCTCACCGAGAGCTCCAGTTCGTCCACCGTCTTCATCAACTTCTCCTGCAACTCCTCGTCGTTCATCCCCTCATCGCCCTCTTCCTCCTCGTCCTCTCCACCCTGTTCTTCCTCGAAGTTGATGAAGACGTTCAGTTGCTCCTTCAGGATCTTGGCCGCCAAGCCCACGGCGTCCTCAGGCCTTATGGTGCCGTCGGTCCAGACCTCGAGGATCAGGCGGTCGTAATCGGTGATGTGTCCCACCCTGGCGTTGGTCACGGTGTAGTTCACCTTCCTCACGGGGGTGAAGATGGAATCGATGGGGATGGTCCCGATGGGCATGTCCTCTTCCTTGTTCCTCTCCGAGGGCACGTAGCCCTTGCCCATCTTCACCGTCATCTCCATCTTGAGAGAGCCGCCCTTTTCCAGGGTCGCTATGTGGTGATCCGGGTTCACCACCTCTACGTCGGGGCCACACTCGATGTCCCCGGCCTTTACCTCCCCCTCCCCTTCGGCATCAATCCTCACCACCTTGGGGCCAGGGCTGTGGAGCCTGAACCTCACCCCCTTCAGGTTCAGGATGATCTCGGCCACGTCCTCCTTCACCCCCGGCAGGGTGGAGTACTCGTGAAGACACCCCTCTATCCTCACAGAGGTAATGGCCGCCCCCTGGATGGAGGACAGCAGCACCCGGCGCAGCGAGTTGCCCAGGGTGAGGCCGAAGCCCCGCTCCAGGGGCTCCACTATGAACCTCCCGTAGGTCTCTGTGGAGACCTCCTCGTCGATCTCCATCCCCTTGGGACGGATGAGCTCCTTCCAATTCCTCTCGAGCAATTTGAAATCCCTCTCCATCTCCCGCCCCTTCACCGAAGATGCTTACTTCGAGTAGAGCTCGACGATGAGCTGCTCTTGGATCGGCGGTGTGGTGAGCTCCTCCCTGTTGGGCATGGCCTTCACCACCCCGCGGAAACGGTCCTTGTCAAGCTCGAGCCAAGAAGGGACCCCACGCCTCGCCACCGCCTCCAAGGCAGCCTTTACCCTGTCCATCTCCCTGCTCTTGTCCTTCACCTCGACCACGTCCCCCACCCTCACCAAGTAGGAGGGGATGTCGACCATCCGGCCATTGACCAGGATGTGGCCGTGGTTGACGAGCTGCCTCGCCTCCCGACGGCTCGAGGCGAAACCGAGCCGGTAGACCACATTGTCCAGCCTCCGCTCCAGCAGCGTCAGGAGGTTCACACCGGTGATCCCCTTTTGCCTGTCGGCCATCTCGAAGTACTTGCGGAATTGCTGCTCTGAGATCCCGTAGATACGCCTGACCTTCTGCTTCTCCCGCAGCCTGATCCCGTAGTCCGAGAACTTGATCCTGGCGTGGGGGCCATGCTGTCCCGGAGGATAGGGACGACGTTCAAAGGCGCACTTGTCGGTGTAACACCTCTCGCCTTTGAGGAAGAGCTTTATCCCCTCACGCCTGCAGAACCTACAAACTGGACCTGTATATCTGCCCATCCCTTAGACCCTCCTCCTCTTGGGCGGACGACACCCATCGTGGGGTATGGGGGTCACGTCCCGGACACTCTTGATCCTCAGACCCGCGGCCTGAAGGGCCCTTAGGGCCGCCTCACGGCCCGCCCCAGGGCCCTTTACGTACACGTCCACCGCCTTCATCCCCAGGTCCATGGCCTTGCGGGCTGCGGCCTCAGCGGCCACCTGGGCCGCAAAGGGCGTCCCCTTTCGGGAGCCCTTGAAGCCCTGGGTGCCGGCACTGGCCCAAGTGAGGGTATTGCCCTCGTGGTCGGTGATGGTGACGATGGTGTTGTTGAAGGTCGCCTGGATGTGGACGATTCCCTCAGGGACGCTCTTTTTGACCTTCCTCCTCGTTCCCCCTGAACGACGCCTCGCCATCTTACCTCCTCTTCTTTATCAGGGCCCCCCGCGGTCCCTTACGAGTACGGGCGTTGCTCCGGGTCCTCTGACCCCTGACGGGCAGGCCCCTACGGTGACGGAGCCCTCGGTAACATCCGATCTCCATCAACCGCTTGATGTTCATCGCCACCTCTTTCCGCAGCTCCCCTTCCACCTTGTACTTGCGATCGATGATCTCGCGGATCCTGGCCACCTCCTCCTCGGTGAGCTCCCCTGCCCGCTTGTTCCAATCGATGCCCGCCTCGGTCAGGATCTTCTGGGAGGAGGTCCTCCCTATCCCGTAGATGTAGGTGAGGGCGATCTCTATCCTCTTGTTCTTCGGTATGTCTACACCGGCAATCCGCGGCATCTTCCTACCCCTGTCTCTGTTTGTGCTTGGGGTTGACGCAGATCACCCTGATGACGCCCTTTCGCTTTATGATCTTGCACTTGTCGCAGATCTTCTTCACCGACGCCCTGACCTTCATCTCCGCCTCCTATTTCTTGCGATAGACGATCCGGCCCCTGGTCGGATCGTAGGGAGATAGCTCCAGCTTCACCTTGTCCCCGGGCAGGATCTTTATGTAGTGCATCCTCATCTTGCCGGAGACGTGGGCCAGTACCTTATGGCCGTTGGGCAGCTCCACACGGAACATGGCGTTGGGCAGAACTTCGGTAACTGTGCCCTCTACCTCCAGTCCCCTCGGCATAACTTAGCCCTTGTCCCCTATCGCCTTCAAGATCCTCGCCTCTACCTCCTCTATCCCTCCTGTGCCATCTATCCTCCTGAGGAGCCCCTTCTTCTCGTAATACTCTACCAAAGGAGCGGTCTGCCCTTCATAGACCCGAAGCCTCTCCCTTATCGTCTCCTCCTTGTCGTCGTCCCTCTGGTATAGCTCCCCTCCACAGCGGTCGCAAACCCCGTCCGCCTTCGGGGGGTTGAAGACCACGTGATACATGGCCCCGCAACGCTTACAGGTCCTCCTCCCCGTGAGCCTCCTCAAGAGCTCCTCCTTGTCCACCTCGATGTCGATCACGTGATCTATGCCCCTTCCCATCTCCCCGAGGATCCTGTCCAAGGCCTCGGCCTGGGCGATGGTCCGGGGGAAGCCATCCAGGATGAAGCCCTTCTGGCAATCCAGCCCTTTCAACCTATCCCTTACGATCCCCACCACCACCTCATCGGGCACCAACTTCCCCTCGTCCATATAGCGCTTCGCCTCTCTCCCCAGAGGTGTCCCCTCCTTCACGGCCTCCCGCAGGATGTCGCCCGTGGATATCTGGGGGATCTCATACCTCTGCACCAACCTCTTGGCCTGCGTACCCTTTCCCGAACCAGGGGGACCGAGCAGGATCAAGTTCATCACTCACCTCCTCAGCGTCTCCTCCCCCTCATCCTCATCCCCTTGACCAAGCCCTCGTATTGTCTGGTCAGCAGATGGGCCTCGATCTGCTGAACCGTGTCCAGGGCCACCCCCACCACGATCAGCAGCGCCGTCCCACCGAAGTAGAAGGGGACGTGGAACTCGGCGATGAGGAAGGAGGGCAAGACACAAACCGCCGACACGTAGAGGGCTCCCACTAGGGTGATCCGCGTGAGCACTCGATCTATGTACTCGGAGGTCGGCCTCCCCGGCCTTATGCCGGGGATGAACCCCCCGTATTTCTTCATGTTGTCGGCCACATCCACCGGATTGAAGACCACGGCCGTGTAAAAGTAGCAGAAGAAGATGATGAAGCCGACGTAGAGCAGGTTGTAGATGAGGCCCACAGGGGTGAGGATCCGCTTCACCGCCTCCATCCAGGGGTGGTTGATGAAGTTGGCCACCGTGGCGGGGAACATCAGGATGGAGGAGGCGAAGATGGGGGGGATGACGCCTGAGGTGTTGAGCTTCAGCGGCAGATGGGCGCTCTGCCCCCCGTAGACCCGCCGGCCCACGATCCTCTTGGCGTACTGAATGGGGATCCTCCGCTGGGAGGTCTCCATGAAGATGATGAAGGCCACCACCGCCACCATCAGCACCACCAGGAAGAGGCTGAAGAAGAGGTTTATCTCCCCGGCCCTCATCAGGCGGAAGGTGTTCATGGCAGCCTGGGGCATGTTGGCCACGATCCCCGCGAAGATGATGAGCGATATGCCGTTGCCGATTCCCCGTTCGGTTATCTGTTCCCCGAGCCACATCAGGAAGGTGGTGCCCGCAGCGAGGGTGATCATGGTGGTCAGGCGGAACCCCCATCCCGGGTGCAGCACTATCATCTCCCCTGCAGCCCCCCTCATCCCCTCCAGACCTATGGCGATCCCGAAGCCCTGGATGAAGCAGAGCAGCACCGTCCCGTAGCGGGTGTACTGGTTGATCTTCCGACGGCCGAGCTCTCCCTCCTTCTGGAGACGCTCGAGGTGGGGCACCACCACGGTCAGGAGCTGAAGGATGATGGCGGCGCTGATGTAGGGCATGATCCCCAGGGCGAAGACGCTGAAGCGCTTCATCGCGCCACCGGCGAACATATTGAAGAAGCCGAGGATGCCGCCCGCCTGCTGGAAGAAGGAGGCGAGGGCCTCCCTGTCGATGCCCGGGGTGGGGATGTAACAGCCCACCCGGTAGACCGCCAGCAGGGCCAGCGTCACCAGGATCCGCTTCCTCAGCTCGGGGATCTTGAAGATGTTGCCGAAGGCGTTCATCAGGAGAGGATCTCCACGGTGCCGCCGGCGGCCTCGATCTTCTCCGCGGCCGTGCGGGAGAACTTGTGGGCCTTGACGGTGAGGGAGACCTTGAGGTCCCCATCCCCGAGGACCTTCACGCCGTCGTAGGCCCCCTTCACCAGGCCAGCCTCCCGAAGGGCTTGGACGTCCACCACGCTGCCTGAGGGGAAGCGGTTGAGGTCCCGCACGTTCACGATGGCGTACTCCTTCCGGAAGGGGTTACGGAAACCGCGCTTGGGCAGCCTTCGATGGAGCGGCATCTGGCCGCCCTCGAAGCCCTTGGGAATATCGGGGCTCGTGCGGGACTTCTGCCCCTTGGTGCCCCTACAAGCCGTCTTTCCATGCCCCGATCCCGGGCCGCGGCCCACACGCTTGGGTCGATGGACCGTCCCCGCAGGGGGTGAGAGTCTATCGAGCATCGTCCTCCAGCACCTCCACCAGGTGGGCCACCTTCCTTATCATACCCCTTATCTCAGGGGTGTCCTTGAGGGTGACCACCTTCTGCATCTTGGTGAGCCCCATCCCCCGGAGGACCCTCCTCTGTTTCTCAGGCCTCCCGATGGGGCTCCTCACCAACTTCACCTTCAGGTACCCTTCGGCCATGACTACCTCATGAGCTCCTCTGGCCTCTTGCCGCGCCTCCTGGCCACCTCCTCGGGGGCCTTGAGGCTCAGCAGGCCTTGGAAGGTGGCCTTGATCAAGTTATGGGGGTTGTTGGACCCCAGGGACTTGGTCAACACGTCGTGGATGCCTGCCACCTCCATGATGGCCCGCACCACCGAACCGGCGATCACCCCCGTCCCCTCTGAGGCGGGCTTCAAGAGCACGCGGCTGGCCCCGAACTCCCCTATCAC
>QMLK01000044.1 GCA_003646705.1 Deltaproteobacteria bacterium
CCCTTCAGGGGGAGGAGCTACGGGAGGCCAAGGAGGTCCTGGCCTACGAGGTCACCAAGTTCGTACACGGCGAGGATGAGGCCCGAAGGGCCCAAGAGACTTCAAGGCGGGCCTTCCGCGGCGAAGCCGGGGACCTTGAGGCCCTCCCCACCACCTTCCTCGAGGAGGAGCGCCTGAGGGAGGGCATCCCCGCCTACGAACTCTTCGCCCTTACGGGCCTCGCTGCCACCAAGAGCGAGGCCCGCCGCCTCATAAGTCAAGGGGGAGGATACCTCAACGGAGAACGCCTCCGGGCCTTCGACCAACTCATCACCCTCGAACACCTCCAAGGAGGAGAATTGCTCCTGCGGGCCGGCAAGAAGAGGTACCACCGGGTGGTGGTGAGGTGAGTCACCACAGCAGGTGGACGTTCCCCAGGTGTAGGTTCTGCACCCCTTCGGCCTTGGCCACCTCCAGGCACTCCAGGGCTTGACTGCGTGGGGTGGCGGGGAGATCCCTCATGCGGAAATCGGGATGGAAGGCCAGAAGCGTCCAGGGTATGGAGGGGTCCAAGGAGGCGATGAAGTGCGCTATGGCCCTAACCTCCTCCACGTCTATGTAACCAGGGACCAACAGGGTACTGGCGATCAGGAAGGGGGGATCGGGCCTCTGACGGTGGAGCTCCGCAAGCCTCTTGAAGTTCTCCTTGGATTGCCGGTTGCTCACCCCGGAGAGCGCCAAGCTCATCTCCTCGCTCCAGCACTTGAGGTCCACCTTGATACATCCCCCACTGCGGAGGGAGAGATCCGCCATCTGACGCAAAAGCGGAGGCGAAACCCCTCCGTTGGTCTCCCAGCATATCCTTAGGACCCTGCCCCTGTTCCGCTCCAGGACCTCCCGGGAGGTCAGAATGGCGTGGACCACCTGGGGGGTGGGGTCGCCGCCGAAGTAACAGATGCAGCTCACCCCTTCGTCCACCGCCCTCGCCAGGTCCTTTACCTCGAGCCCCCCTTCCCCTACCCCTTGGCGATAGCTCCAATTCTGGCAGAAGAGGCAGTCGAAGTTACAGGCGCTGTAAAAGACCGCCAAGTTCTTATAGCCGTACTCCGGCCCCCTACTGTAGGAGAAGCGCGGATAACCGCTGGAGCTGCAGCCCGGACACACCCATGCCGCACAGCAGTTGGTGGGCAGGGGGTCGTAATACCAGTGGACGAAGGCCCTCCGCCAGCTCCCGGAGACCGGCTGGAGCCGTCCTCCCCGGTTCTCGTAGACCCCACAGAAACCCCTGCCCCCTGGGGGGATCGAGCACCTATTCCCACAGATGCGACACCCCTTCCCCTCCGGGGCCTTCGGCACCTCCGGGGGGAGGCCCTCCCGCTGCCTCCCGTCCCGATGGAGGGCGGCCAGCTCCCCCTCGATATCGGAGAAGTTGCCCCTTATGCAGTCGGCACAGTAGCCGATGGCCGCTGAGATGAAGGGGGAAACCCTACCGCAAAGGCGACACTTCGCCATCTCCTCCTCATAAAATTGTGGAAAAACGCCCTCGGCGTGACCTTCCCCTTGAGAACTTAAGGCTTTTCAAGCCCTCCCTCTGTAACCCCTTGAAAGTATTGACCTTTTTGAGAAGCCCTGGGAATACAGGTCCTTGGACGGTGGAGATTTTCCTCAAAGGAGAAGGGGACTTTTGAGACTTTTCCACAATTTTTCCACATCAAAACTCGAGCCCCCCTTCCCCCTTCAGGGATCGGAGGTGACACGTATCGTTCAGCAGGCGGACCACCCAACAGTTGCCCTTCCACTCGAAGGCGTTGAGCGCCGCCGTCCCCTGGGCGACCCTCCAGAAGGCGTCAAGGCCCAACCCCAGGAGCGAACAGATGAGGACCTTCAGCACCACCCTGTGGGTCACCAGGGCGACGACCTCGCCCCGGTGCCTCCCCTTGAGGTCCTCGACCATCCCCATCGCCCTCTCCCTCACCGCCTCGAGGTCCTCACCCCCGGGGAAGGAGACCTCATGGGGCGCCTCCATCCACCGCCGATAGAGGTCCCCGAAACGCCCCTTAACCTCCTCTACGGAGAGCCCCTGCCAGAGGCCGAAGTTGAGGTCGAGGAGGCCCTCGGATACCTCCACAGCGGTGCCGCACTCGGAGGCGATGATCTCAGCGGTCTCTCTGGCACGGCTGAGGGGACTGGTGTAGATCACCCGCAGGGCCTCCTCCTTGAGGCGACGGGCCAAGAACTTCGCCTCCTTTCTGCCTACATCGTCCAGGGGGACGTCCGCGGTGCCCCTGAAGACCTCCTCCCTGTTCCAAGCGGTCCTGCCGTGTCTGATCAGAAAGAGCTTCATCCCTTACCCCAAACCTCCTTGACGAAGTCCTCTATGGAGCCGAAATAGCGCTCCTTGTCCACGAACATCAAGTCGTTGTGATCGGCCCCGGGGATGACCACAAGCCTCTTGTCAGTTGCCCCTGCGTTCCTGTAGAGTTCCTCGGCTTCGGACAGGGGGATGAGGGAATCCCTCTCGGCGTGGATGATGAGGGTGGGGACCTCGACCCTGCGGATCTTCTCCTTGTTGAAGAAACCCCGGCCCTCCTCCCATATGGGGTGATCCCAGGGGATCAGGCCGAAGGAGTCGAGGAGGTTGCGGAAGTTGGTGGCGGAGCCGCTCTCCACGATGAGCCCTCGGAACTCCTCCCGGTAGGAGCTGGCCAACTCCACGGCTGAAAGGCTCCCCAAGGAACGGCCCATGACGAAGAGGGGCCCACGAAAACCCCTCTCCTTGAGCCATTCTGTGACGTGTCGAAAGAGCCGATGGGCGTCATCGAGCATCGCCCTCAGGGTGGGTCGACCGTCGCTCAGGCCATAGCCTCGGTAGTCCGTCACCAAGAGGTTTAGGCCCCGACGGAGGTACTCTGGGGCGATGTCGTCGTAGTCGGTGACGATCTCGCCGTTGCCGTGAAAGTACAGGATGGTGGCGTTCTCCCTCCCCTCCCCCCAGAACTTACAGCCTATCCTCACACCGTCCTCCACCTCGAACAGCACGACCTCACCCCCTCTGCCCCTGGAGAAGGCCCTGCGGGGGTGGAAGACGAAGGAGAGCACCTCCGGCACGTCAAGGACCTCTAAGGGATCCATCGCCTCCCCTCAGACGTTAAAGCGGAAGTGGATGATGTCACCGTCCCTCACCTCGTAGTCTCGGCCCTCGGACCTGATGAGCCCCTTCTCTCGGGCCGCTTGCTCGGAGCCCGCCCTGACGAAGTCCTCGAAGGAGATCACCTCGGCCCGGATGAAGCCCCGCTCCATATCGGAGTGGATCTTGCCGGCGGCCTGAGGGGCCTTGGTCCCTCGCTTCACCGTCCAGGCCCTCAGGTCGAGGTTCACGGTGGTGAAGAAGGTGATGAGCTCCAGGACCCCGTAGCCCGCCTCCACCAGCCTCCTGAGACCTGAGTCCTCGAGGCCCAGCTCCCTCCGGAACTCCTCCCTCTCTGAGGGCTCCAGCTCCTGAAGCTCCGCCTCCACCTTCCCTGCCAGGGGGACCACAGGGACCCCCTCCTCCTCCGCCAACTTCCTCAACTCTTGCAGGTGCCCTTCGGAGCCCTCGGACAGATTGGCCACGTAGAAGAAGGGCTTGGCCGTGATGAGGGGCAGGTCCCGCGGTAGCTCCCCCTCACGCCCCCTGAGGAAGTCCCTCGCCCTCCTCCCCTCCTCGAGCCAACCCTTGAGGTCCCTCAGGAGCTCCACCTCCCTCCGGGCGGCCTTGTCGCCCGTGCGGGCGAGTTTGTCCACCTTCTGGAGGCGTCGCTCGAGCACCTCGAGGTCGGCCAGGACCAGCTCGAGGTTGACCACCTCGGCGTCCCTCCGGGGGTCGATGGAGCCATAGGGATGGGGGACCTCCTGGTCCTCGAAGCAACGGACCACGTGGGCCACGGCGTCTACGTCCCTGATGTGGGCCAGGAACTGATTGCCCAGGCCCTCGCCGCGACTGGCCCCCTTCACCAGACCGGCGATGTCCACGAACTGCAAGGTGGTGGGGGTTACCCGCTTGGGCTTGATGAGGTCAGCCAGCACCCTGAGCCTCTCATCGGGGACGGGCACCACCCCTACGTGGGGCTCGACGGTGGAGAAGGGATAGGAGGCCACCTCGGCCCCTGCGGCAGTCAGGGCGTTGAAGACCGTGGACTTGCCCGCGTTGGGCAACCCCACTATCCCGCAGCGGAAGCCCATCTGTTGCGAAGCCTCCTCGCCACCTCCACGTCAGCCGGGGGCATCTCCAGGCCCTCGAGCTCCTCCGGCCTGAACCACCTCACCCCGTCACAGCCCAAGGGACGGGGCTCCCCTGCCTTGAGTTCGCACCGGTAAAGGAGCAGCAGGAGGTTGAACTCCCCATAGGGCATCCAGACGGCCTCCTCTATCCCCTCCACGGTCACCTCCACACCGAGCTCCTCCCGGAGCTCCCTCCGGAGGCAGTCCTCAGGGGACTCATCCTCCTCCAGCTTCCCCCCCGGAAACTCCCAGCAGCCCTTGAAGCGTCCCTCGGACCGCTTGGCCAAGAGGACCCTCTGGGAACCGTCCCGGATCAGACCCGCGGTCACCACCAGGGTCTTCACTTGACCTTGACCTCGTGGATGGAGCGCTTCACCACCTTCCCCTTATGGCGTGGGAAGTCTACCTTGATGTAGACCTTCTTAGGGGTGACCCTCCAGACCACCCCTTCCTTCTCCCCTCCGGCAAAGGGAAAGACAACGCGGTCGCCGGGCTTCATCGGATCACCTCCGCAACTTGTAGTAAAGGAGCTTTTCGTACTCGAGGACCACCCTCTTGGCGTCCTCCCTCCGCCTCCACCAACCATCGGCCTGGAAGTCGTCGTAGGGGCCGGGGAGGCTCACCACCTCGGCCATCCCCTGCAGGGCGTCACGGAAGAGGATCCAAGCCCGCCGGGAGTGGTACCGCGAGGTCACCAGGAGCACCCTCCTCACGTTCTTCCCCTTGAGCCACCTCCTGGTGACCTCCGCTTCGTCCTCGGTGCAGCCCACCTCCTCATCCACCGTCCTTATGGCCTCCTTGGGGACGCCGAAGGCCCGAAGGGCCTCCTTCAACATGCTGCGTTGATCGGGCATGGAGATCCCCTCCCCTTCGGCCTCCTTCCACCTCTTGACCTTCGCCACCCCCGGCAGGAAGACCACGGGGGCGAGGCCCTCCCGGTAGAGATCCGCTGCATGCCACGCCCTGACCACGGTATCCTCCCAGCAGCCCAGCACCACAATGACGTCACCCCTCTGCGGCTCCTCCTCGAAGATCAGGTAATTGCCCAGGGAGTTGAGGATCTTGGGCCACGAAAAGAGGAGCTCGACGATGATGACGAGCAATATCAGCAGGAGGATCCGCCACCCCTTGCCCTTGCTGCTGGCCATCTCCTATCAGATCTATCAGCCCTTCGGGGAAAAGGCAAGCTCAAGGGCCGAGGGGATATTGCCCTTTTCGTCAAATTCGGCTATTCCTATTAACAGTAAAGGCGCGGAATAAAGGACGGACTGAAGGTATGATCCGTCGATGTGAAGAGGGCGACTTCGAGGCTATCTACGAGATCATCAACGAGGCGGCTCAGGCCTACAAAGGGGCCATCCCCTCCGATTGCTGGAAGGAGCCCTACATGTCCAGGGAGGAGCTCCAACGCGAGATGGAAAGCGGCATCACCTTCTGGGGCTACGAGGAGGGGGGAAGGCTCATCGGCGTGATGGGCATCCAACACGTAAAGGACGTCACCCTGATAAGGCACTCCTACGTCCGCAGGGCCTGGCAGCGCAGGGGGATAGGGGGTAGGTTGCTGGAACATCTGCGAGGACAGACCCATCGCCCGATCCTGATAGGCACCTGGGCAGATGCCCCATGGGCGATCCGCTTCTACGAGAAACACGGCTTCAGGCTGGTCTCCCCCGAGGAAAAGGACCACCTGCTGAGGAAGTACTGGACGATCCCCGAACGCCAGATAGAGACCTCGGTGGTGCTCGCGGATCGACGTTGGTTCGAGGCCCACTGAGCCCCCCTCGGTTTCAAAGGACATCCCCCAGTCTATACTGAAACAGCAGGCAAAAGGCGATACGAATTACAAGAGATTGACAAGAAAGCAAACTTGATTTATAGAAAACAAAGTTTTTTATGTTGAACAACCATGGAGGAGGCGAAGTACACATCTTCGGTGCCGGCGGTGGAGCAGGCGGCGAGGATCCTCCTCTGCCTGGCGAAGGACCCGGACTCCAAGATGAGGCTGACCGATATCTCCAGGGCCGTTGGGATCCCCAAGAGCAAGGGTTACGCCATCCTGAACACGCTCATGAAGTTCGGCTTCGTCCAGCGGGACCCGGCCTCAAAGACCTACTCCTTGGGCCCTGGGCTCATGTTCCTCTCGCGCAGGTACCTGGACAACCTCGATCCCAGGGAGGTCGTGGACCCCCTACTCGCAGAGCTGGCCGGGAAGACCAAGGGCACGGCCCTTTTCGGCCTGATCGGCGGCGAGTACCTCTTCGTGATAGCCAAACAGGAGGGCGACTCCCCCTTCAGCGTCACCCTGCCGCTGGGGCGCCGTTTCCCCCTCACCGCAGGGGCCCATGGCAAGGCCATCGTGGCCTTCATGCCCGAGGGGAAGAGGGAGGAGGTCATGCGGAGGAAGCGGCTTTACTTTCACGGGGATCCGGCGCGTCTTGATCGCGAGCGCCTTCAGATCGAGATGGCCGAATGTAGGCGCCGGGGCTTCGCCAAGGACCTGGGCGAGATCCAACCGGGTGTCAACGCCCTGGCCGCCCCGGTGTTCGGCCCCAAGGAGAGGCTAATCGGGGCCGTGATCCTCGTCGGGACCTTTCCGGAGGAGGAAGCCGAGCGCCACGGCCCCTTGGTCGCCGAGGTCGCGAAGAAGGCCTCAGTCGCCATGGGAGCTGATATAGGGAAGATCTGTTCCTCAGAAAAAGAAACAGGAGGGTCATGATGCCCGAGTTGAGTCATGCCAAGGTGAAGGCCGAGATGGAACTTTACGGGTATGACCGCGTGGTCAAGAGCGTCTGCAGGATGTGTCACGGGGGCTGTGGGGTCCTGGTCTATGTGAAGGACGAAAGGGTAGTCCGCATCGCGGGGGACCCTGACTGTCCCATAAACCGCGGCACCCTCTGCAGCAAGGCCCTAGCGGCACCCCAGCTCGCTCACCACCCTAAGAGGCTGACCCACCCGGTGAAGAGGGTGGGCCCCAGGGGAAGCGGTAAATGGCAGCGCATATCGTGGGACGAGGCCCTGGACCTGATCGCTGAGCGGATCCTGACTTACAAGGAGAAGTTC
>QMLK01000045.1 GCA_003646705.1 Deltaproteobacteria bacterium
ACGGCCTCCCTGCAGAGGGCAAACCAGGTTTAGCCTCAGAAGATAGAGAGGAGGTAGTCCCGGTTCTTCTCGAAGACCTGGGCCTGCTCCTCGAGGACCCTCTCGGTCTCCTCTACGTCCATCCCCTTGGTCTCCTGGGCGTAGGCGACGAAGCGACCGAGCCACAGGGCGCGAAGGGCGTTCAGGACCGAGGTCTTGTCCTCGGCCCTCTTGTAGGCCGCGGCGAGGCTGTAGACCAACCTGGACCATAGATCAGGCCCCATCCTCACCTCGCCACCCTCGATGGCGTCCTTGAGCTCCGGAAAGAGGTCCCCTTGCAAGCTCGATTCGATGACGTGCTCCCATTCGCTGTAGACCTGGAAGAAGAGGTCTCGGACCCGGTCGAGGTTGACCATGGTGGGGGGAGGCCTCAAGCCGTGAAACCTCGCCATGCACCTCTGTCCCCCCGTCTGCAGGGCCTTGGACCTCCAGACCCCCTCGTAGTGGACCATGAGGTCGAACATGGTCCCCACCACCTCGTTGAACATGGGGAACAGGAGCTTCCTCGGATCGAGATACCTCATGATGGACTCGTGGATCTTCACCCCGAGGAGGGTCTCCTGCACGGCCAGGTCCTCGGCCGCCGCCACGGTGGTGACGAAGATGTCCACCCCGAAGTGGTGGGGGAAGAGGGGGTGGGAGAGGAGCTTCTTCACCAGTTCGATGGAGAGGCCGTACTCCCCCCCGATGGGCTGTCTGACGCACAGGCCGTAAAGGGCCCTGGTCAGGGGATAGGCGAGGTTATTGGTTATGAGGCCATCGTACTTGTGCCTCACGTAGTAAGGAACCACTAGGTCCACCATCCCATAAAGGGGAGGCTTCCCCAGGTGCTCCACCCACTCCGGCCGGACGCTCAGGAGATCACCGTCCAGGAGTATCACCGAGCTGGCCCCGCAGTGGACGGCGATCTCAAAGATCGTCCTTATGCTCGATCCTTTGCCCACCTCACCCTCCTCCTCGGTCACGATCTTGACCATTTGGGAGGGCAGCTCGAAGAGCTCAGCCAACTGGCGCGTCCGATCGTGGGAGAAGCCATCACAGACCACTAGGGCTGCACGATAGCCCGGGAAGTAGTCCGCTATCCCCATGGAGGCCACGTTCATCACGTGGATGATGGTCCTCTCCACGTCCTTGGTGGATATCCCCACCAAGACGTCCACCGGTCCCATCTCCTCGATCCGTTCGAGGATTCTCCTCTTGAGGCCTCCCATCTACGAAAGCCTCCTCAACTCCACCTTGGGCAGGATCTCCTCGACGTCCTCCAGGTGGCAGAGCTCGGTGCCAGGGGTGAGGACCACCGCTGCCCCGGCGGCTGTAGCGAGCCTCAAGGCCTCGGGGAAGGACAGGCCCTGGGTCAAGCCATGGACGAAGCCAGCCACTGTTGCATCCCCCGCCCCCACCGCGCTCACCACCTCCAGGGCAGGGGGACGGGCGTGGTAGGCCTCTTCGCCCTTCACCCCCAAGAGGCCCTTTGGCCCCATGGAGACGAGCACCACCTCGATCCCCCACTCCGCCATCACCTTGCGGGCCTCCTCTATGGCACCCTCCATGTCCTTCACCTCGGTGCCCGTCAGCCGCCGAAACTCGTAGAGGTTGGGCTTTATCAGATAGGGCCCGGCCTTGCAACCCTCCCGCAGGAGCTCGCCATCGGCGTCAAGGGCTATCCGCCTTATGCCCCTGGCCTTGAGCGTGGTGATGATCTGGGCGTAGATCTTGGAGCTCACCCCCTGAGGAACGCTGCCGCTTATCACCACGAAAGAGGCATCCGAGGGGATGGAGCGGACCTTCTCGAAGAAGAGGCCGATCTCGGCTGGTGTCACCCTCGGCCCTGGGGCGTTGAGCAAGTACTGACGTCCTTCCTTCTTGTCCACGAGGATTATGTTGGTGCGGTTCTCCCCCGCTATCCTCGTGAAGTCACATAGCACCCCTTCGTTCACCAGGCGTCCCTCAAGCTCAAGGCCCGTGTAGCCCCCCACCAGCCCTAAGGCTATGGTCTCCCCTCCCAACTCGTTCACCACCCGCGATACGTCTATCCCCTTCCCCCCGGCGTAGCGGACGTCCGAGAGGATCCTGTTGGCGTCGTCCAGGACCAGTCCATCGACCTCTATGGTCCTGTCCAAGGCCGGGTTCATGGTGATGGTGTAGATCATGACGCTTTCCCCGCGCTGCCGAAGAGCCTGTTCTTCTCCATCACCACCCGCTTGATGAGGTCCCTCGCAGGGCCGAGGATCTTTCGGGGGTCGAAGACCTCCGGCGACTCCTGCAGCACCTTCCTGACCGCAACAGTAAAGGCCAACCTCAGGTCCGTATCGGTGTTCACCTTGTTCACCCCCGAGGCGATGGCCTCCCGGAGTTGATCCGGGGGCACGCCCTTGGCCTCATCAAGTTTACCCCCGTAACTGTGCAGGAGCTCAAGAAGCCATGGCGGTACGGTCGATGCCCCGTGGAGCACCAGGGGGATTCCCACCCGCCCCTTTATCTCCCGCAGGCGATCTATGTCCAACTTGGGCTTGCCCTTGAACTTGAAGGCCCCGTGGGAGGTACCGATGGCGGGGGCCAGAAAATCTATCCCCGTCTCGCGGACGAAGCGCTCCGCCTCCTCGGGGTCCGTAAGGGTGGCCTCCCTCTCCTTCACCGAAAGGAGGTCTTCCACCCCCTTGAGGCGACCGAGCTCTGCCTCCACTGAGACCCCAAAGGGGCGGGCCATCTCGACCACCTCCTTCGTCGCCTTGAGGTTCTCCTCGAAGGGCAGATGGGAGGCGTCGATCATCACCGAGGTGAACCCCCCCTCGATGCACCGCCTTATGACCCCTGGGTCGCGGCCGTGGTCCAGATGAAGGGCCACAGGGACCGAGGCCTCCTCAGCGGCTACCCTCACCATGGCCACCAAGTAGTCGAAGCCGGCGTACCTTATGGCCCCTTCGGTTACGGCCACGATCACCGGAGCAGAGGTCTCCTGGGAACCCTCTATCACCCCCTGCAATATCTCCATGTTGTTCACGTTGAAGGCCCCCACCGCATAACCCTCGCGGTGGGCCTTCTCCAGGATCTCCTTGGTGGAGGTCAAGGCCATAGCGTCCCCCTTTAAACTCTTCGGCACAAGGGCCTCATCTTATCAGCCTCCCGATCCTCGACCACCTGACCTTCTCAAGCAGTCCCTTCGCCCTTCCGTTCCAAGACCAGTAGATGACGAAGGCCTTTCCCAACACATCCCTCATGGGCACGAATCCCCAATAGCGGCTGTCCATGCTGTTGTCCCGGTTGTCCCCCAAGACGAAGAGGTGATCCTTGGGCACAACCACAGGCCCGAACTCCGGGCGCTCCCCCTCCCTCTTCCACACCCCCCATGGGTCCTTTATCGGCCGGTCGTCCACATAGACGGTGGTCCCTTTAATATAGACCTTCTCCCCCCCTACCGCTATCACCCTCTTTATAAAGTCCTTCTTCGGATTGCGGGGGTAGATGAAGACTATCACGTCCCCCCTTTTGGGTCTGTAGAAGTCGAGGAACCTCACCCCTATCCAGGGGATCCGGATACCGTAGATGAACTTGTTGACCAGGATGTGATCCCCGACGAGGAGGGTGGGCTCCATGGAGCTTGAGGGGATCTTGAAGGCCTGAAGGAAGAAGGTCCTCACGAAGAGGGCCACGAGGAGCGCTAAGGCGATGCTCTCTACAGTCTCCCTGAACTTCCCCTTCTGTCGCCTCAAGGCCTATCCCTCCCTTTTGACCTTCAGCCCTTTGAAGCCCTCCCTTTCCAGCTCCGCCTTCACCCGGAAGGCCTCCTTCTCCTTCAGCCCCTCTATCCTCACCCGATACCAGAGGGCGCCTTGAAGCCTCACCGGCACGATCTTCGCCCCATAGCCCTTGGCCCTGAGCCTCCTCAGGAGGGCCTGAGCGTTGTCCTTGCTCCGGAAGGAGGCCACCTGGATGAAGAAGCTGACCTCCTTCTCAGCCTCCTCAGGGGGGGCCTTTGGGGCCTTGGCCTCCTTGGGGACCTCCTTCGGGATCTCGGCCTTTGTCCCCTCAGGGGGCTTCTCCTCCCTTAGGCCCTCCTCGGCCTTGGGGACAGGGGGTGCCTCTCGGGTCAGGCGTTCGTAAAAGGTGATGGGGACCTCCTCCTTCTCCTCGGCCTCTGGGGCTACAGGGGGTGGGACGGGAAACCTCTGGGAGATCTCCACAGGCCTTCTCGACCTCTCGAGCTTGACCCCTACGATCACCCCCCCTACAAAGGCCACAGACAGGCCGAGCAATGCCACCACCACCAGGGCGATCCTCCTGCGCTGGAGACGCCCCTCTGCCTCCAACCTCGTCTCCTCCATTCCCTTCTCCACCATCACATCTCCTCCGGCGCCGTGGTGCCCAACAGCTCGAGGGCGTTTCGCACCACCTGCTTCACCCCCTGGACCAATAGGAGCCTCGCAGCGGTGAGGGCCCGGTCCTCGGAGAGCACCCGGTGTTTATTGTAATAGCTGTGGAAGGTCCCGGCCAGCCGATGCAGATAGGGCGGCAGATGATGGGGCTCAAGGGACAGCGCCATCCCCTCCACCACCTCTGGGAAGAGGCCTACTTGCTTCGCTATCTCCCTCTCCTCGGGGAGTTCCAGGGGGGAGAGGTCCACTTCCTCAGGAGGGGGCACCCCCACCCCTCTCTCGGCCGCCTTGCGGAGGATGCTCGCTATCCGCGCGTGGACGTACTGCACGTAGTAGACGGGGTTCTCCTCCCCTTGGCGCTTGGCCAGTTCCAGGTCGAAGTCCAAAGGGCTCTCAGCCCTCCTCAAGAGGAAGAAGTACCGACAGGCATCCACCCCCACCTCGTCCATCACCTCCTTGAGGGTGGCGAACTCCCCAGCCCTAGTGGACATGGAGACCCTCTCCCCGCCCCTCAGGAGGTTCACCAACTGGACGAGGATCACCTTGAGCCTCTCCTTACCGTAGCCAAGGGCCTCCACCGCGGCCTCCACCCGCTTGACGTATCCGTGGTGGTCGGCCCCCCAGAGGTCTATCAGGATATCGTAGCCCCGCTGAAGCTTACGGCGGTGATAGGCTATGTCCGAGGCGAAATAGGTGGTGGCCCCGGAGGCCCTCACCACCACCCTGTCCTTCTCATCGCCGAAGAGGGTGCTCTTGAACCAGAGGGCCCCTTCCCTTTCGTAGAGGAGGCCTTTCGTCCTCAGTTCCTCGAGGACCTCTTGGACCTCCCCGGCCTCGTAGAGGGAACGCTCGCTCGACCATCGGTCGAAGGAGACGCGAAACCGCTCCAGGTCATCCCTGATCCACCCGAGGATGACCTCCTTGGCCCGTTCGGCAAGGCGCCTAACCGCCTCCTCCTCGGGCACCTCCAGGTAACGCCTCCCCTCCTCCTTGAGGATGCCTTCGGCTATCTCCCTTATGTAATCCCCCCTGTACCCCTCCTCTGGGAAGGGAACCCGAAGCCCTGAAAGTTCGCAATACCGGGCGTAGACGGAGCGGCCGAGGAGCTCCATCTGGGTCCCTACGTCGTTGATGTAGTACTCCCGCTCCACCCGATAGCCGGCCCGCTCCAGCAACCTCGCCAAGGTGTCCCCGAGGGCGGCGATCCGTCCGTGGCCTATGTGCAGCGGTCCCGTGGGGTTGGCGCTCACGAACTCCACCAGCACCCTCTGTCCCCTGCCGACGTCCACCCTGCCGTATCCCTCCCCTTGGAGGCAGGCGGTCCTCAAGGCCTCGAACCACACCTCGTCCTTCAAGAAGAGGTTGATGAAGCCGGGGCCGGCGACCTCCACCCGGGAGAGGACCTCCGACCCTTCGAGCTCCTCGAGGACCCTTGAGGCCACCTCCCGGGGCGACATCCCGCAACGAGGGGCCAAGACCATGGCCAGGTTGGTAGCGTAATCCCCGAAACGCCCCTCAGGGGGGTAATCCAGGACCACCTGGGGCAGCTCCACCTCCGGAAGCCGCCCCTTCTGGACCGCCCTCCTGAGGGCGGCCTCCAAAAGGCTGGTCAAGAACCTCTTCACCGCAAGATCTCTCCGTAGAGATCGGGCCGGCGGTCCTTGAAGAAGGGCCACTCCCGGCGCGCCCTCCTCACCTCCTCCAAGGCCACCTCCACCAATAGTACCCCCTCCTCCAATCCCGCCGGCTCCGTGAGGAGTTCACCCTCGGGCGACAGGCAGAAGCTCATGCCGTAGAAGTCCTGCTTGGCCTCGCTGCCGACCCGGTTGACCCGGAGGACGAAGAGCCCGTTGCAGAGGGCGTGCCCAGCCATCACCTTGAGCCACCGTTGCTGAGATGCGAAGGCGGCCGCCGTAGGGGCGAAGATGACCTCCGCCCCCTTCAAGGCGAGGATCCTCGCGCCTTCGGGGAAGAAGTTGTCCCAGCATATTTGGACCCCAGCCTTCACCCCTCCCAAGTCGAAGACGGGAAGGGAGTCACCGGAGGAGAAATAGCTCCTCTCCTCCCAGAGGGGTATTTGGGGGATGTGCACCTTGCGGTAGACCCCCACGAGCTCCCCCTCCCTGGAGATGACCGCTGCGGAGTTGTAATAGCGATCGCCCTCCCTCTCGAAGAAGGGGGCGACGATGGCCACACCCTCCCTCTTCGCCAAGTCCTTCATGGCCTCCAGGGTGGGCCCCTGGAGGTCCTCGGCCAGCTCGAAGGCGCCTTCGTCGATCTCGGCGGGGAACCAATGGGTGGGGAAGAGCTCGGGGTAACAGAGGACCTCTGCCCCCCGCTCCACGGCTACCTTCCCCATCCTCAGGGCCTTCTCCAGATTGGCCTCCTTGTCGAGGAGGCTCGACATCTGCACAGCGGCTATCTTCATCTCACAGAGGGTTTTATATAGCGGAAAGGAAAAGGTGAGGTCAACTTGAGCTGCTCGGCAAAAGCACGGTGAAGGTCGTGCCCTTGCCCACCTCGCTCTCCACGTCGATCTTGCCGAGGTGGGCCTCCACCGTGGCCTTGGCGATGGAGAGGCCGAGGCCGGTGCCTATGATCTCACGGGTGCCCTCTGTCCTCGAGCGGTAGAACTTATCGAAGATCCTCGGCAGGTCTTCCTTCGGGATCCCCACCCCGGTGTCCTTAACCGTCACCTTCACGTAATCCCCCTCTGACTCCACCAACACCTCCACCTTGCCCCCCGCAGGGGTGTATTTGACGGCGTTGCCCACCAGGTTGGTGAAGACCCCCTCGAGGCCCTGGGGGTCTCCGAGGACCCTTGGCAGGGGCTCCTTGACCT
>QMLK01000046.1 GCA_003646705.1 Deltaproteobacteria bacterium
CCCCGTCCTCCCTCCGACTCGCCTCTTGATGATCGCAGCCCTCTGCCTCATCTCTCTTTCTCGAAAACTACCCAGAGGGAGTGAGCGTAACGGTTGAGATAGCGTTCCAGAGATGGCCAAAGAACCCGCCTCACAGCCCTGATAGGCCAAGGGCGTGGTTTTTCTAAGGCCAAAATCTCGACCTCATGCAGGTGGTATTTTTCGCCTTGGGCTTTTAAAAAGGCCAGAGCTTCGGAGAAGTTGAAAAACCACTTGTGTCTATCTCGAGGAGGTTCCGGCGGTAATCCATAATGGCCTATGGACCCTCTTCCTCGAGCTATGGGTCTTCTGGCGTTAGCCCAGTTGTTGGGCAGAGAGAGGATGAGATATCGCCTGCAAACCCTAACTATCTCTTCGAAGACGTAATGTAGGTTGTCCAGGTGCTCTAAAACATCCATACACAGAACGCAGTCAAAGGAAGCGTCAGGGAAGGGAAGAAAGGAAACCTTCTCCAGGTCAATTTGCACGTCGGGAAGGCCCCTCCTATCTACCCCCACATAGCTCTCTCCGAGCAATTGTCGCAACCACCCCCTATCACAACCGACATCAAGGATCCTCCCTTTGAGAAATCGCCTATAACGCTTTAGGAGAAAAAGGGACCGTTGCTCTCGTCTTTCGAAAGCGACCTTCTCTCTTTTCAACTTCAAAAAAGCCTGGGGCCTCATGAGATATAAACAAAAGTCCTTTTACTACTCCTCTTCGCCACGGCCCTGAAAAGCTGTCTTAAGTCTTCTTCTTGAACAATTCCCTTGAGGAAGCGAACCTTGTCCGTGCGATTCACAAAGGGCGGCAGGGAGGTGTTGAGCTGGGCTAGGTTGCGGACCAACCATCTCCACCCCATCTTCTTGAACCTTACATCTTCGGGTTCTATCAAGGCGAAATCCCACCTCCGATCCATCTCCCTCACCATTATGTGGTGGGCCTTCAAATCCCTATGCCATACGGGGGGATCGTCCTGAAGGGATAAAAAAAAGGAGACAAGAGCCTTCATGAAGGCCCTCCTACGCTCTCTGTCAGGGTAAAGGCTCCGTAGATAGCGCGGCATCTCCACGTAGCCATGAGGCGAGGAGACAATCAAGTAGGCCTCAGCCATGGAAGGACCCCTCCACCCCTCAAGGAAGGCCAAGGGCTTCATTCCTCCGACCCCACGGGCATTGAGCAGGTTGGCATTTATCCAGGCCTTTCTGGGCTTAGGGAGGCGAAACCGTTCTTTTAAGCCGGAGAGGAAACTGAATCTGTACTCCTTCACGCATACCCTTTCACCGCCCACGACGAAAAGGGTCACGTTGCTGCGCCTCCCTCCTTTCCTCAGTTTTTCTCCTCCCTCCTGGACAGCCCTGTGGTGCTCTTCCAATAGGGTCTCAAGGACTTGGGATGATATCTCCTTCAGAGTCCATCCTCTTAATCCCTTCACATGCACCTGTCTGTGGGTGAGGGAATCATCGGTACAATCCCTTCGCACATGCTTGAGGTATCTGGAAAAGACCCGACTTTCCACTTCTTTCAACTGAGGAGGAATCTCCTCTCTTCCGAGGTAAGTCCTCAGAAACTCCTCCCGTGTCTCGGGGCTGAAACAGCCTCTCAAGGAATGGAGGAAGCAGGCCACATCCCACCACCTCTTCTCATCGGGAACTCCCCCAGGATAGAGACGGTGCCGGTGAAGGTCTGTAAGGAAAACCTTCTCTCCTTTCAGGATCACATTCCCTCCGTGCAGGTCCCTGTGGAAAATCCCCGCATCGTGCATGGCTTTTATGGCCCTTGCCGCGGCTGGGAGCAGGGCTTCTAATTTTTCTTTCCCTACTTTGTCCATAGAGTTGGCGTCCCTCAAAGCCTCGGCCACATAAAAACCCCTCCCAGGAAAAAGGCCGTCTCTGCCCCAGGCAAGGGGGAGCGGCACAGGCACCCCTGCCTGTTGGAGCCTCACACTTCCCCTCCACTCCCGTTCGGCCTTCGTACTCCTAAAGAGGCCTTTAAAGCCCTCGGCAGGCTTTAGCCGGTAGACCTTCACAAAGAGCTCTCCGCAGAGGGCCGTGAGGTGATCTCTTCCTGCGGAGATGACTCCACCGCAATCCCTGATGAACCCCTCTGGGTCCTTGAGAAGCTCCTCAGGGAGACGCCCTTTTGCGTGAGGGGCGATGGTCCATCTAAGGCCCATTCTTCCGCCTATGTTCCAGCTCCCACAACTTGGCATACTTGAGGAAGACGTAATAGGCGCTGCTCATAGCCGCTATAAAGCCCGGCACCCCGTCCATGAAGCCTCCCCTGAGGAGGTAGTTGCGGAGGAAACGGAAGGGAGGGTGGAGTATCAGCTTCCACAACCTGAAGGCTCGACCTTCCGCTCTCACCCCCTCGGCGAAGAGCCCGGAGTACCGGTTCATCCTCTCCATATGATCCGTGAGGTCTCTGAAGCTGTAATGCAAGACCATATTCTTCAACTTCCTCACCGGCCCCTGAACCCGCACCTTGGGGTCCAAGGGCCTGCCCTCCCAACGGCCACGGGTGCGATCGTGGATCCTCAACTTGTAATCCGGATACCAGCCCCCGTGTCTTATCCACCTTCCGAGGTAGTAAGTCATCCGCGGGACGAGATAACCTGCCCACCGTCCGCCATCAGATCGAAGGGCCTCCCTTATCTCTTCCGCAAGCTCGGGGGACACCTCCTCGTCGGAATCCAGGAACATCACCCACCTGTGGCTGGTGAGGTCTACGGCATGATTGTACTCATCCCGATAATTGGTCCACTCCTTCTGGAAGAAGCGATCGGTGTAACGGCAACAGATCTCCGGGGTGCGATCTGTGCTGTAGTGATCGAGTACCACTACCTCGTCGGCCCACTGGACGCTCTTCAAGCACCGCTCGATGGTGTCCTCGTTGTTGTAAGTGAGGATGTAGACGGAAAGACCCCTATCTTCCATTTCCCCCTACCCTCTTGACCGCCTCCAATACCTCCTCGACCTCGATGCTTCTCATGCAGCGATGGTGTCCTTCGGGACAGACCCGCTCGAAACACGGACTGCATGAGATCCGATGCCTGATGATCACGTGTCCATCCCCTACGGGGGAGGTAAGGGCAGGGTCTGTGGAGCCGAAGAGGGCGACCACCGGGGTACCCACCGCCGCTGAGAGGTGCATTGTGCCCGTGTCGTTGGTGACCAAGCAACAACAGCGTTCAAGGAGCACCGCGAGCTCCATCAGGGACGTACGGCCCGTCAAGTCTAGACAGCCCTCCCCTATTCCCCGAGCGATCTCAGCATTTCTCCCCTGCTCTCCTAGCGTGCCGAAGAGGAGGACCTTGTAGCCGTCCTCAACGAGCCTTCTCCCCAGCTCGATGAAGCGTTCTTGAGGCCAACACTTCGCCTCTCCGTAAAGGGCCCCGGGATTAAAGCCCACCTTGGGGGAAGCACTAAGCCCCCCCTTCCTGAGGATCTCATCCCCCTTTTCCCTCATCTCGGCGGTCACCGTGACCTTAGGTGGTCCCACTTCAGAGACCTCACCGAAGACCTCAACGAGCTTCAGATAATACTGAACGCGATGAAGCTTCAGCGTCTCGGCATCCCTCCTCAGCCTGTGAGTCAGGAGCCAACCCCTCCCCTCAGACGAATACCCAACTCGAAGTTTTGCCCCTGCCAAGAGGCCGGTTAGGGCAGAAAGGAAGGAGCGAGGGAAGGTGAGGTAAAGGTCCACCCCTTCCCTTCGCAGGGAAAGGGCGGTTTCCACCTCCGCCCTCTTTGAGCCATCTCGGATCGCCACCACGCGGTCCACTGCAGGCTGAACTAACCAGAGCTCCGAGAGATAAGGGCGGGTCATGAGGAGGATGTGGGAGGTGGGAAACCTCCCCCTCAAGGCCTCCACAGCGGGGAAGGCAAGGACTGTATCCCCCAGCCAGTTGGGAACCCTAACCAGGATCTTTTGAGGGACCGTGATGCTCATTGACTTTTTTAGCAATCTTAGCCTAAAAAGGGGGGAAAATGAAGTTGGACGCCACTGCAAGGACGCACCTTCTCGCCTTGACCGCCCTCGGGACCACGGTCCTCCTCTCCAAGTTGTGGCAAGGGGATATGCGCGGAGACTCCCTCTTTTACGCGGAGGTGGCAAAAGAGATCCTGAAGACCGGCGACTGGCTGACCATGCACTTTGCCTACGAGCCCTATTTCAACAAGCCACCGCTTCTCTTCTGGCTCACCGCCATCAATTACAAGCTCTTCGGCGTGACGTCCTTCAGCGCAAGGTTCTGGTCTCCCTTCATCGCCCTTTTGTGCGGGTTGGCCCTCTATCTTCTGGCCTCTCAGGTCTTTGACCGCAAGGTGGCCTTCCTGTCGACGATGATCCTCTTCATGACCAGGGACTTCATAAAGGACAACATGGGCCTGAGGATGGATTCCACGGTGACCCTATCCATCATCGCTGTCCTTTATTTCCTCCTGAGAGGCAGGGGTTGGAAGGACGGGGCCTTGGCCGGCATGGCCCTGGGGATCGGCCTCTTGGCGAAGGGATTAGTCGCCCTTTACAGCTTGGGCATCCTGTTGGGCCTCGCCCTCGTCGTGGATAAGGGAGTCGCCCTCTCCCGCGCCTTTCTGTGTTACCTCCTTGTAGGCTGCACCCTCTTTGGGCTCTGGTTTTTCGGGGAATACATCGCAGCAGGAGATATCTTTCTCAACACTTTCCTCTTCAAACAGGCCTTGGGTAGGTTCACCGGAGAATTCACGTATTCCAAGGGCAAGCTGTATTACCTGGAGCTCCTGCTGAAGACCTACTGGCCCTGGCTCCCGTTATTGCCCCTCGGTATATACCAAGTGCTGAGGAAGGCTTCGAGGGAACAGAAGGCTTTGATACTGTCTTGGATCTCAGTTGTGGCCTTCTCCCTCCTCTTCCCTCAGCCTGAATACGGTCGCTATCTGATGCCCCTTTATCCAGCCTTCGCCCTCGCCATCGGGTTCTTCCTCGGTGGGCTCATGAAAAGAGAGACGATCGACAAATTGGCCAAGGCGGCCTTGGTGGGAGGTACGGTGGCCTTTTTCATCATCAACATCTTCCCCTTGCAGTTGCACAAGATCTCCTATGCCAAGCTAAGGGAATTGAAGCCGCTGGTGGATTATCATAAGGCCCAGGGGCTAAAAGAGGTGTATGTCTACAGGACCCGTTACAGGACCCCCCATGCGGTGCTCTTCTACCTCGACGTGGCGCCCAAGGCGCTGAAGTCCCCTGCGGACCTGCCCGCCCAAGGGCTTGTGATTGTGGAATCGAAGGGGAGAGGGGACCTCCTCAGTGGCCCATGTACTGAACAGCTTTACAACGGCAGCTATTCCCTCTTTGTATGTCGTTGATGGATCTCAGAGTCCTCCACATAGATACCGAGCCCACTTGGAGGGGGGGTGAGAACCAACTCGGCTTGCTGATCGCGGAACTTAGTAGACGAGGCGTCACTTCCATTTTGGTGGGCAAGAAGGGGTCGGCCCTTGAGGAAAAGGTTCAAAAGCTCGAGGCGAAGGAGGCCTTCTTTTTGCCCCTGCGCGGAGAGTTCGACATCCTTTCTGCAAGGAAGGTAGCCCGCATCGTCGATCAAAGGGCCATACCCATCATCCACTCCCACACGTCCCACGCCCACACCTTAGCTTTTCTGGTGAAGCTCCTGTCCCACAAGAGGCCTAAGGTCCTCGTGACCCGAAGGGTGGATTTTGACATCTACAAAAAGGGTACCTTCAAACCTTTCACGTTCCTTAAGTACCGGTACATGGCCGACCATTTCATCGCCATCTCCGAAAGGATAAGAGACGTATTGCTCCAAAGTGGGGTGCCTGAGGAGAAGATATCGTTAGTCTACAGCGGGGTGGACCCCCAACGTGTCAAAGGCGGAGACGGCAGCTCCCTCAAGCAACGCTACAAGGTGGAAAAAGGAGAGACCGTCCTCGGTAACATCTCCTACTTCGCCGACCACAAGGCCCACGAGGACGCGATTGCAGCCCTCAGGATCGTAAGGGAAAGGGGATACAAGGCGCGGCTCTTTTTGGCCGGGCACGGTGAAAGGGAACCACACCTCAGGAATCTGGTGAGAGCCCAGGGGTTGGATGACGTTGTGACCTTTCTCGGCTACTGGGAGGAGATACGGGACCTTGTGGCCTTCTTCGACCTCTTTGTGGTCAGCAGCAGACAGGAGGGTCTTTCCACCTCCATCATCGATGCCTTCTTCGCCGGCTGCCCCGTGGTGGCCACCGACGCCGGAGGGATCCCAGAGCTCGTGAAGGACGGCCTCACAGGGCTCCTGAGACGCAAGGGAGACCCTTCCTCTCTGGCCGAGGGAATCATATACGCCATCGAAAACCCCACGGCCATGAAGGAGATGGCCGAAAGGGCTCGCTCCTTGGCAGAGGAACACTTCACAGCCAAAAGGATGGCAGAGGGAAACCTCGAGGTCTACTTACGCCTTCTGGGACGGTAAAGGGCTTTGACAAAAGGGGGAAGGCTCGAGATAATCTCCATGGTTGAGGAGGTGAAAGGGCGTGGTCTTTGAGGAGATGCTCGACATCATCCAGGGAATGGTGGCCTTTCTGCCCGGCAAAACGGCCTGCATCGCCATAGGGGTGGCCCTCTTCTTGCTGATGGGCCTCCACTTCCGCATAGGGATCTTAAGCCTCTTCCTCATCCTCTCCTATCTGTTTATGCGCTCCTTTATGGCTGGAAGGGACCTCTATTCCATAGGGCTTCAGAGAGCAGCGGCCGGCATCATATTAGGCGCCTTCCTCTTTTTTGTAGATGTCTATTTTTTAGTGCGAATTATTGCAGGATGGGAGGATTAATCAGCCTAATGGCGCCTTTCCCTGTAGATGAACATTAAATTACGTACGTAAATAAAGGCTCCACAACTTTGCCCCAAGATAAAGACAGGATCTCTGATGTGGATTGCATAAATCAACAACATCAAGCCCCCTGCAAGACTGAGATACCAGAAGTATATAGGAATAACGCTTTTTTTCTGTCTCTCTGAGACTACCCATTGGACCAAGAAGCGCATAAAAAAGCAGACTTGTCCGCTAAAACCCAACAATAGCCATCCATTCATGGTAA